>JASHSL010000576.1 GCA_030040855.1 Terriglobales bacterium | reverse complement strand
CGACCGAGAAGGTGCCAAAACCAATCAAGGCAACCCGATCCCCTCTTTTCAAGGCACCGGTGATACTTTGTACCGCGGTGTCGATTGCGTTAGCGGCCTGCGCTTTGCTGATGCCACTCCCGGATGCGATACGATCAACTAGATCGGCTTTGTTCATCGTTTCTCCTGGTAGGTCTCTTTGTCCTCAAAAAGCGCGGCGGGGAACAATCCCCCGAGTTAGAGACCCGGCGGCCTTATTTAGCGCCGGTTAAAGGCGAAAGTCAACTGTGGAAATCCACGCCCCGTGGCGAGTTTGGGTCATGTAGAGGGCAGAAAGCCGCGGGTCACGCGGACCCGGGTGCGAGCTGAACCTGAGAGGTGGCCGCCATACCGAGCACCGGCCCAGGCGTGCCGCCTGCCTGATCCCTCCTCGGATTCGCGCTGCAGGCGGTCAGACCTCTTCTGAACATCACGCTTCCCATGCAAGGGCGGGATCGCTGAGGCTTGGCGCGCCATCAACAAAGCCGCCCGGCTCGCTAGTTGGCGAGAGCGGGCGGCCTTGTACGCGCACAAACCGTAGATAGGACCGCTCAGTCCCCCGACGGCAGGAGCATTTCTTCCGCTCCCGGCTCGTGGGGGGGAATGAGCGCGGCGGTTGGGCAGTCGCGGGGGATCGGAGTACAACTCGCGTCCCGGCGCGACTGGTTGCTGGCGGCGAATTGATTTGCGGGTTCGGCCTGACTGAACTGTTCGGCTTCGGTCGAACCGCGCAGTGCGGTAACCGAGGAGGTACCACCGGCGATGACCTGGGTGATGGCGTCGAAATAACCCGTGCCCACGAAACGTTGATGTTTCACGGCTTCGTAGCCGGACTCGGCTTCCGCGTGGAATTCTCTCTCCTGCAGGCGCGAATAGGCGGTCATGCCCATCAGTTTGTAGTCTCGCGCCAGTTCGAACATGGTCAGGTTCAAAGCATGGAACCCAGCTAGGGTAATGAATTGGAACTTGTAGCCCATGGCCCCGAGCTCGGTCTGGAATTTGGCAATGCTCTGGTTATCCAGCTTGCTCTTCCAGTTGAACGAGGGCGAGCAGTTGTAGGCCAACATCTTGCCCGGGAACTTGGCGTGCACGCCTTCGGCAAACTCGCACGCTTCCTTCAGATCCGGTTTCGAAGTCTCACACCAGAGAAGATCCGCGTAGGGCGCATACGCAATCGCCCGCGCAATCGCCGCGCGAATCCCGCCCTGAATGCCGAAGAAGCCTTCGATGGTGCGTTCTCCGGTCAAAAATTCCCGGTCTCGCGGATCCACGTCGCTGGTCAGCAGCTGGGCGCTATCGGCGTCGGTGCGCGCCATAATCAGCGTTGGCACTCCCATGACATCGGCCGCCAGCCGCGCGGCAATCAGTTTTTGGATCGCCTCCACGGTCGGGACCAACACCTTGCCGCCGAGGTGACCGCATTTCTTGGCCGAGGAAAGCTGATCTTCGAAGTGCACGCAGGCGGCGCCGGCTTCGATCATTGCCTTCATCAGCTCAAACGCGTTCAGGTTGCCGCCGAAACCAGCTTCGGCATCGGCAACCAGCGGAGCCAACCAATAGGTGCCATTCCGACCTTCGGCGTGGTGCACCTGGTCGGCGCGCAGCAGGGCCTGGTTGAGGCGACGGCATAAATTGGGCACGCTGTCGGCAGGATATAAGCTCTGGTCCGGGTACATCTGACCCGCATCATTGGCGTCGGCAGCGGCTTGCCAACCGCTTACATAAACGGCCTTGAGTCCGGCCTTGACCTGCTGCACGGCCTGGTTACCCGTCATCGCCCCCAGGGCAGCCACATAGGACTCTTGCCGTAACAAACTCCATAATCTCTCGGCACCCAGTCGTGCCAGGGTGTGTTCTACCG
The DNA here is from genome assembly GCA_030040855.1 of Terriglobales bacterium. Classification (GTDB taxonomy): domain Bacteria; phylum Acidobacteriota; class Terriglobia; order Terriglobales; family Acidobacteriaceae; genus JAFAGX01. The sequence continues at coordinate 2,362 of JASHSL010000576.1, read as the reverse complement.
CAATCGATCCCCGCAGCCGTTCGACCTCGTGCGCGGAATACGGCCGGGTGATTCCCCGCCAACGGGGGTTCGTCTCCCAGTCCCTTGCCATTTCCATTCGCTTGCCTTCGATCGTCATATGCTTGCGTCCTCAGCCCCTTCGCTCGACGTCATCCCCGGCTCCTCCCCCCTAAAAAAAAGGCGGCTGCAAGAACGCTTGTCTTGCAGCTTGGCCTACAGAGGGGGTTGGCCACCCACAGTCCCGGGGGCGAGACGTCCCACATCAGCGCTCATTCTTGGCGATCCGGCAAACCCAGTCAAACGGAACCTTTCTATCGTTCTGATAAATCTGTTTTATCAGCTTGTGGAGTTATGATAACAATATGTTGCACGGAGCCGGCGGTCCGGGGAGACCATGGAGATCGACCAGGTTGAGACCTTCTTGGCCGTAGCCACCTTTGGCGGTTTTCATCGCGCCGCCGAGGCGTTGCGCATCAGCCAGCCGGCAGTGAGTGCCCGAATCCGCTCCCTCGAAGAGTCCCTCGGCGTCAAGCTCTTTGCCCGCTCACGCGGCGGACTGGTGGTTTCCGAGGCGGGCAGGACGTTCAAACCTCACGCCGAACAACTATTGCGCATCGCTTCCTTGGCCCGCCAGGCCGTCCATCAAAGTCAACCCGCGAGCGGAATGCCCTTGCAGATCGCGACGGCGCTCTCCATTTCCGTCTATTTTCTGCCGGATGTGATCAAGCGATTTCAGCAGGCGCATCCGAACGTCCTTGTCAGCATTCGTCCGGGGCACTCGAAGGAGGTGCTGAACATGGTGTTGGCGGAGGAAGCCGAGATCGGCCTGGCTCGCTCCCTGCAGCATCCCGAAGTGGAGACCATCAGCCTGCGGGAGGATCCGCTCCTGCTGGTGGCGCATGCTCGCCGCGGCCCCGCCCAAGTGCGCCGCGCGCATCTGGAGAAGGTGGCCAGCTGGCCGTTAATCTTCTACGAGCGCGGCTCGAGCGACTGGACCCTGACCCATAGCTTGTTCCGCCGCGCCGGGCTGGTGCCGAACGTCGCTTTGGAGGTGGACTCGATTGAGACCGCCAAGCGAATGGTCGAACGTGAATTGGGGTTGTCGTTTCTTCCTCAATTGGCGGTGGGAGAGGAGCTCCGCGCCCACAAGCTGATCGCTATCAAAGTGGTCGACGCCGAGCCGCTAGAGCGCAGCCTCGATGTCATTCATCCGCGGCGCCGTCCTCTCCGGCCCGAGGCTCGCGCGTTTCTGCAAACCGTCCGGGAGGCCGCGATTCATGACTCTCGTTCCTGATTCTCGATGGTGCCGTGGGCGCGACCGAACCATGGCAGAAATTCCGACGAGGCAGTTTTGGGGCCGAGACAAGTTCCTGATTTTCCTCTAGGCTCCACAACCCAAATCACATCTCCACAAAATCTACACAGCGCCAGGAAACTTTTCGCTTGCACCGTCGCACCGAGGAGAGCATCCTCCATTCGACTACCTCAAACAATCTATGGCTTTGGCAAGCGCATCGCGGCATCAACGGTTGCAGTGGTTTCCGTTTTATGTGCACGGCTTTGTCGGCGACATGCGCTACCGCACGCTGACCGATTATCAGCAAGCCTGGTATCTCAATTTGTTGTTTGCCGCATGGATCTCCGAGCGACCGGGATACTTGTTAGACGACGGGCAACTGTGGCGCCTTGCGAATGCGCGCACTCGGCACTTCTTCGAAAAAGAGTCGGAACCGGTGCTGCGCTTGTTCGAGCGTGAGGGCCCGACGGTTGACGGTGGCGTCTGGATTTATCATCGCTCGCTGTTTGAGATTTACGAGGAACAGGTGCTGAAATTCCACAAGAAGAAGAAAAAATCCACCCGATCCACAGAGGAGGCAACGACCTCTTATCTGGATTTTGAAGGTACACTAAGCAAGAAAGAACATGGACGAGAAGAGTGTTCGCGTCATCCGGAGTCTGGTCTCACCCAGTGGGGAAGCTGCTGGGCGTGCTACGCCGAGAAGCACGCCGGTCAAACCGCGTGAGGATTCCTTCCGGTGTCCGGTTTGCGGCGGCAGTGGATGGAAGGAAGTTCGCACACAAGGGGAACGGCGCGTGACCCGCTGTGGTTGTGCGCTCGAGGCTCAGGAACAACACCTGAGGAACGCCTCGGGAATCCCGGCGCGCTACGCGGAATGTGAGTTTCGAAACTACGCGACGGATTTCAACGCCGGACTGGCGGCGGCCAAAATTACCCTCGAAAAGTGGGCGGAGCAATATCCCCTGGATCGACGCGGCTTGTTGCTGGTGGGACCGAGTGGTGTGGGCAAAACCCACTTGTCGGTGGCCGCGATGAAGCGCTTGATCGAGAAGGGGATTGCCT
>JASHSL010000575.1 GCA_030040855.1 Terriglobales bacterium | reverse complement strand
CCTCCGACACCAACCCCCTGCTGGTCATCACGCAGCTCCAGCCAATCGCGGTGTTGTTTACGCTTCCCGAAGACCAGCTTCCCGCCGTGGCGCGGCACATGGCGAAGGGCACACTTGAGGCCGAAGTCTACAGTCGAGATGATCAGGTTAAGCTCGAGACCGGCAAGCTGTTGACCATTGATAACCAGATCGATCAGAGTACGGGCACCGATCGTCTGAAAGCGGTATTCGATAACAAGGACAACGCGCTTTGGCCGAACCAGTTCGTCAATGTCCGCTTGTTGCTGGAGGTTCGGAAAAACAGCACGGTAATTCCCGCTGCCGCCATTCAACGCGGGCCACAAGGCACCTACGTGTTCGTGGTGAAACCCGATCACACCGTGGACATTCGGCCGGTGACGGTGGCCTTTACCCAGGATAACCTCTCCAATATCGTCGCCGGATTGACGCCCAATGAAGTGGTGGTCACCGACGGCCAGGATAAGCTGCAGCAGGGCAGCGAGATTGAGCTTCGCGCTCCTGCGGCACCCGTGAACCCAGCGCCAGCCACGGCCGGGTCTTCCGGCCCTCCGCCCCGCGAGAAGCGAGGTGCAACCACGGCGGGCAAATGAATCCTTCCCGCATCTTCATTCTTCGACCGGTCGCGACCGCACTGCTGATGGTGGCGATCATGCTGGTGGGCTTTGTTGCCTATCGGCAGCTCCCTGTCTCGGCGCTGCCGGAAGTGGACTATCCCACGATTCAGGTGATGACCTTTTACCCCGGGGGCAATCCGGATGTGATGGCGTCATCGGTGACAGCACCGCTCGAGCGTCAGTTCGGCCAAGTCCCGGGCTTGACGCAAATGACCTCGACCAGTTCCTTTGGCAGCTCGGTCATTACCCTGCAATTCGGACTTGATCAGAACATCGACGTCGAGGAACAGCAGGTTCAGGCAGCGATCAACGCGGCGCAGACTTACTTGCCAACGGACCTTCCGAATCCTCCGATTTACAGCAAGGTGAATCCTGCCGATGCGCCGATTCTTACGCTTGCACTTACCTCGTCGTCGCTGCCTCTCTCGAAAGTCGAAGACTTAGCCGATACCGCGCTGGCACAAAAAATCTCTCAGGTCACGGGCGTAGGTCTAGTTTCGATCAGCGGCGGGCAGAAGCCGGCGGTTCGAGTGCAAGCCAATCCCACAGCCCTGGCAGCCTACGGTTTGAGCCTGGAGGACTTGCGCGCAGCGCTGGCTGCAGCCAACGTCGATCAAGCCAAGGGAACGCTGAACGGACCACGGCAATCGTTCACCATCGGGGCGAATGACCAGTTGCTGTTTGGTGATCAATATAGGCCGATCGTGGTTGCCTATCGAAATGGTTCTCCAGTGCGGCTTACAGATGTGGCGACGGTGACCGACGGGGTCGAGAACGTCATGCAGGCGGCCTGGATGAACCAGGACCCGGCCGTGATCGTAAACATCCAGCGCCAGCCGGGAGCGAACATTATCAGCGTCGTCGACCGCATTAAGAAACTGCTTCCGCAGCTGCAGGCGGGGTTGCCGGCGGCCGTCAACGTCTCGATTCTAACCGATCGAACCCAGACGATTCGCGCCTCGGTAAAAGATGTGCAATTCGAGCTCATGATTACGGTTGCGCTGGTGGTAATGGTGATCTTTCTGTTTCTGCGCAACCTCCCCGCGACCACCATTCCGAGCGTCACAGTTCCGCTCTCCATCGTGGGCACGTTTGGCGTGATGTATTTGCTGGGCTACAGCCTGAACAATCTCACCCTGATGGCGCTGACCATCTCTACCGGATTCGTGGTGGATGATGCCATCGTCATGATCGAAAACATCTCGCGCTTTCTTGAGGAAGGCGACTCGGCGCTCGAGGCTGCCTTGAAAGGCGCTGGACAGATCGGGTTCACCATCGTTTCGCTGACGGTTTCCCTCATTGCGGTACTGATTCCGCTCTTATTTATGGGCGACATCGTCGGCCGCCTGTTCCGAGAGTTCGCCGTGACCCTGGCGGTAACCATCTTGGTCTCCGCGGCGGTGTCCCTGTCGCTGACGCCGATGATGTGCGCCAAGTTGCTCAAGCCCCGGAATCTGTCGAATCAGAGCCGTTTCTACCAGTCCTCGGAGAATTTTTATAATCGGGTGATTGAGTTTTACGGGCGAACCCTGAAATTCGTGCTTCGTCACCAAACAACTACCCTGTTGGTGACGCTCGGCACACTGGTTCTCACCTTATTCTTATACGTGGTCGTGCCCAAGGGATTCTTTCCGGTGCAGGATACCGGGGTGATTCTGGGCATTTCTGAGGCTCCACAAAGCGTTTCCTTTCCCTCGCTTGTCGAACACCAGAAAGCTCTCGCACGAGTCATTCTGCGCGACCCCGACGTTGCCAGTCTCTCTTCGTTTATCGGAGTTGACGGAACCAACCTAACGCCCAACACGGGACGCGTTCAGATCAACCTGAAGCCGCGCGACGAGCGCAAGGCTACCGCCAGCGAGATCATCCGCCGCCTGCAGCCGAAGCTGGCCCAAGTGGAGGGCATCACCCTGTTTATGCAACCGGTGCAGGACTTGACGGTCGAGGACCGTGTCAGCCGTACCCAATTTCAATACACCGTGGAAGATACGGATGCGCGCGAGTTGGCACGGCTCTCGGCGCAATTGGTCGACAAGCTCCGCACCCTGCCCGAGTTGCGCGACGTTGCCAGTGACCAGCAGACCGGCGGTCTCGAGGCGGATGTGGTCATTGATCGCGACACGGCGTCCCGATTTGGGATTTATCCGGCCCAGATCGACAACACGCTGTACGACGCCTTCGGGCAGCGGCAGGTGTCGACTATCTTCACCCAGCTGAACCAATATCACGTCGTGCTCGAGACCGACCCGCAATTTCAGCAGAGCCCGGGCTCGTTCAAGGATTTGTACGTGAAATCGAGCAGCGGGGCGCAGGTACCGCTGTCCGCTTTTACCCAAGTGCGCACCACCCCGACGGCGCTGGCGGTGAACCATCAGGGTCAGTTTCCGGTCGTAACCCTTTCCTTCAATCTTGCACCCGGCAAATCGTTGGGTGATGCCACCCAGGCAATCGACCAGGCGGAAACAGAAATTGGGATGCCTCCGAGCGTCCATACAGCCTTCCAAGGGACGGCGGCAGCTTTTCGCAATTCTCTTTCGACCGAACCATGGCTCATCGTGGCCGCGATCGTGACCGTTTATATCGTGCTGGGCGTACTCTATGAAAGTTACATTCATCCCGTGACGATTCTTTCCACCCTGCCTTCGGCCGGCGTGGGCGCAATCCTGGCCTTGCTGGTCACGGGCAACGATTTGGGCGTGGTGGCGATTATCGGAATCATCCTGCTGATCGGCATCGTCAAAAAGAACGCCATTATGATGATCGATTTCGCGCTCGAAGCCGAGCGGGTCGAGGGCAAGCCACCCGAAGAAGCAATCTTTCAGGCGTGCCTGCTTCGTTTTCGTCCCATCATGATGACCACGATGGCCGCGCTGCTCGGCGGTCTGCCTTTGGCGCTCGGCACCGGTACGGGGTCAGAGCTGCGTCATCCGCTGGGAATCACCATCGTGGGCGGGCTGCTGGTGAGCCAGGCGCTCACCTTGTATACAACTCCCGTAGTGTATCTCTGGTTTGACCGTCTGGCGAAGAGGTTTGAGCGCTTTGCCCTGATTCACCGCGTGGAGGAGCCAGTGACAGGGGATTAGCCGGTGAACATCTCCGCCCCATTCATCAAACGGCCGATCGGGACGTCGCTGCTGACGCTGGCGCTGCTCATGTCTGGCGCGCTGGCGTTTAACTTCTTACCCGTGGCTCCGCTGCCCCAGGTTGAGTTCCCGGTCATTCAGGTCTCCGCCAGTCTTCCGGGAGCAAGTCCGGAGACGATGGCCTCGGCGGTTGCCACCCCGCTTGAGCGTCAATTCGGACGGATCGCAGGCATCAACCAAATGACGTCGGTGAGCCAGCTCGGCTCGACCGGCATTGTGTTGCAGTTTGACCTGACCCGCAATATCGACGCGGCGGCACGGGACGTTCAGGCGGCAATCAACGCGGCACGCAGCCAGCTGCCGTCCTATCTGCCGGGCAATCCCTGGTACCGCAAAGTCAATCCCGCCGACGCTCCCATTCTCATCATGTCGATGACCTCCGACAGCGTGACCCTGCCGGAGATCTACGATCAGGCGAACTCCATTCTTTCGCAAAAGCTCGCGCAGGTGAAGGGTGTCGGCCAGGTCTACGTCGGGGGAGGCGCCAACCCGGCGGTGCGCGCCGAAGTCAATCCGGGCATGCTCAATCAGTATGGCATCGGCCTCGATGCCGTGCGCAACGCACTGAGTCAGGCCAACGCCATTCGTCCCAAGGGGGAAGTGGCGAATGGCAACACCGCGTGGGCGATTGAGGACAACGATCAGATCACGCGTGCCGACCAGTATCGTCCGCTGATCGTTGCCTACAACAAGCAAAACGGCGCAGCGCTGCGCTTGGGCGATGTGGCCGATGTCCAAGATTCGGTCGAAGACGCGCACATCTTTGGTCTGTCCAATGGGAAGCCGGCGGTCATCATTATCGTGTTTCGCCAGCCGGGGGCGAATATCATCCAGACCGTGGACAATGTGCTGGCCATCCTGCCCCAGCTGCAGGCGTCGATTTCGCCGGCCATCAAAGTGGCGGTGGTAGCGGACCGAACCACCACCGTGCGGGCCTCTCTGCGCGACATCGAAATCACGCTGGGCATTTCCGTGCTACTGGTCATTTTGGTGGTGTTCGTCTTCTTGCGAACTGTGCGCGCCACCATCATTCCCAGCATCGCCGTGCCCCTCTCCTTGATCGGCACGCTTGGAATCATGTACCTGCTGGGGTACAGCCTGAATAATTTGTCGCTCATGGCCTTGGCCATTTCCACCGGTTTTGTGGTGGATGACGCGATCGTGGTGCTCGAAAACATCACCCGCTACCTCGAGAAGGGCCTGGGGCCGGTCGAGGCGGCTTTCCGTGGCGCACGGGAGATTGGGTTCACCGTGTTGTCCATGAGCACCTCGCTCGTCGCCGTCTTCATCCCGATCTTGATGATGGGTGGGATTGTCGGACGTTTCTTCCGTGAATTTGCCGTGACTCTGAGCGCGGCGATTGGCGTCTCTCTGCTGATTTCTCTCACCACCACCCCCACCATGTGTGCGCAATTGCTTAAGTCCCTGGGAGAAGAGACGCACGGCAAAGCCTACACGGCCAGCCAAAAGGTGTTTGACGGGATCCTGGGACTCTACCGCGCCAGCTTGGGTTGGGTGCTGCGCCATCAATTCGCGGTCCTCATCATCACGATTGCCACGGCCGGCGTGAGCGTCTATCTTTTCCAAAATGTTCCCAAGGGTTTCTTCCCCCAGCAGGATACGGGTCGAATCATGGGCTCGGTGCAAGCCGCGCAGGATATTTCCTTCAACGCAATGAAGCGTAAGATGCGCCGTTACGTTGAAATCGCCATGCAAGACCCCAATGTCATGAACATGATCGGCTTCTGCGGGGGCACGACCGCCATGAACCAAGGCCGCATGTACATAACCTTGAAGCCATGGGGCCAGAGAAAAATGACTGCGGATCAAGTCATCGAGAACCTAAGCCGCAAGTTCTCCGAGGTTCCCGGCGCAACCCTTTACCTGCAGGCCCAGCAAGACTTGAGTATCGGCGGTCGCCTCAGCCAGGCGCAGTACCAGTACACACTGCAGGGGGAAGACTTAAACGAACTGAACGAGTGGGCGCCGCAGCTGTTAGAGAAAATGCGTGCCCTGCCGCAACTCCAGCAGGTCAACACCGATCAGCAGGATAAGGGCCTGGAGGCCAACGTGATCATCGATCGCGACACCGCGGCCAGACTGGGGGTCGCCGCGCAAGACATCGACTCGGTGCTCTACGACGCCTTCGGTCAAAGGTTCGTCTCGACCATCGACGAGCCGCTCAATCAATATCATGTGGTGATGGAAGTTGCGCCGGAATTTCAAGCGAGCCCGGAGACACTCGAAACCACCTACGTGAATTCTTCCCATGGAAACATGGTGCCGTTCTCGGCACTCGCGCACTTTGGACCGGCGAACACCTCGTTGGCGGTGAACCATCAGGGGCAGTGGCCGGCGGTGACCATCTCATTCAATCTGGCACCGGGTGTATCGCTCGGACAAGCCACGCAGCTGATTGAGAGTGCGGAACACTCCATCCGGTTCCCCGCCACCATTCATGGCAGCTTCCAGGGAACGGCGGCCGCTTTCAAGGAATCCTTGGCCAATGAGCCCATCTTGATCATGACGGCGCTGCTGGCGGTTTATATCGTCCTTGGCATTCTTTATGAGAGCTACATCCATCCCATCACCATCCTTTCCACGATCCCCTCGGCGGGAATAGGCGCGCTTTTGGCACTGAAGTTCACGCACAATGAGCTCAACGTCATTGGATTGATTGGAATCATCCTGCTCATCGGCTTGGTGAAGAAGAATGCGATCATGATGATCGATTTCGCCTTGGATCAAGAACGGCACACCGGGCGCTCGCCGCTCGACGCCATCCGCGAAGCCTGCCTGCTGCGCTTTCGACCCATCATGATGACCACGGCGGCCGCGTTGCTCGGAGCCTTGCCCCTAGCACTCGGCAGGGGAACCGGCTCGGAATTGCGCCGCCCACTGGGGTTGACCATCATTGGCGGGTTGATTGTCAGCCAGGCGCTGACTTTGTTCACCACTCCTGTGGTTTACCTTTATATGGACCGGCTTCACTGGCACCGTAGCCGGAGAAAGACTGAGCTCGCAGGGCAGGTTTCTCCCGCAGCCAGCCATGCCGACTAGCGCGCACCGAAGGTCAGGATCGACCGGTCACCCCCCCGGAACACTATTGTCCTCGGACTTAAATCGCAATGCTTTGGCGTCTTTGGCGACCTGTCAGTGATCTCCGGCAACTCGTGTGATTACTAAGGTGACTTGCCGACTGCGAGTCGCCTGTTACCATTCCTGTAACCGCTAACCGCGGCGAGAACGGCGGGGGAGTGAGGAATGTACAAAGCACTTGCACTGGCGCTTTTCTCCCTCATCTTGGCAGGTCCGATCGAGCGGGCATCAGCCCAAAACTACCAAGTCATCTCGGTAAGCGATGGAGGCACCATCAGTGGCACCGTCAAGTGGACCGGTCCACGGCCCCATCTGACCCGCCTCCCGATCACCAAGGATCCGCAGATCTGCGATCCGGACTCAGAAAAGTCCCGCGACTTGGAGCGATTGATCATCTCGCCCCAAGGTGGCGTTGCCAATACCGTCGTGTACATCAAAGAGATAAGCCGAGGCAAGGACTTTGATCTCCCGCCGGCGCGGCGCTTCCTCGATCAGAAACACTGCCGATACGAGCCTCACATTCTCCTGGTCCCTGCCAACGGAACCCTCGACATGAAGAGCTCCGACGCCACTCTGCACACGATTCACATGGAGGGGGCAGCGACCTACAACTTGCCGTTTCCCTTTCCCAATCAAGTCATCTCGCGTACCATGCCGTCGCCAGGCGTGGTGAACCTAAAATGCAACGGCGGTCACGTTTGGATGAATGCTGAACTGTTCGTTGCCCGTCACCCTTACTACACCGTGACCGACGCCGAAGGCAAGTTTGAACTGACCAATGTTCCCGCCGGCCAATACGTGCTCGTCGCATGGCACGAGGGCTGGGAAGTCGCCAAGCAAGAGTCGATGTTTGATGTGTTGACGGAAAAGCGAGTGGAGCGGCCGATCTTCAGCGATCCCAGGATCATGGAGAAAAGCGTCTCCGTCGGCGCATCGGCCAACGCCGTTGTAGACTTCCTCTTGTCCGACAAATAACCAGTTCCCGGTCCCCACCTCAGACAACCTCTGCCCAGAAACTAGGGTATCTGCTGTATGGTTTCCTCCCGAACACTCGTCGCAGAATGAATCTGGCGCGGGTTCCCTCTGGGCGACGGGTTTGGATCCGCCGCCCGAGGTGAAACGCTCGCTCACAACCGTAACGCGGTATGGCGACGCGAATCCTGATTGCGGACGATGATGCTTCCGTACGTCAACTGCTGCGCAGAATCTTGGAGGAGCATCCGGGCTGGCAAGTCTGCGGAGAGGCACTCAATGGCCGGGATGCGGTGGCCAAGGCCAAACAGCTTGCCCCCGACGTCGTGGTGATGGATCTCGCCATGCCACAAATCAATGGATTCGAGGCCGGCCGCGAAATCTCCCAATCCCATTCTCTCCACATGCTCCTGCTAACCGTCCAAGAGGTGTCTGCCGAACTGGCGCGAGAAGCGAGAAAGGCCGGATTTCGGGGCGCGGTGTCTAAGGGCAAAGGTACGGAAGTCATCCCCGGCATCGAGGCACTGCTGCGGGGGGATGTTCCTTGAATGGTCTGCGGATCCGGCTTGCTCGCTCTTTCTGTCCTGGCCTCCGCCCATTCCTAACGGACTGCCGAGCGAAGGAGAGGTGACTTAGGGCTCATTTTTTCGTGAAATGAGCCCCAGAATCCTGCTGGCAAACTCATCGGAGAACCCGAAGCGTGCTTTGGCGCGCGAATACCACTCTACCGCCACCCGGTCCAAGCAGATCAAGGCTGATTTTCCCAATCCGTCGCTGGGACGAGCACGATAGCGGGTGGAAGAGGGCGCAATGCGGCGGCTGCGGTCGAGCGAATAATAATAGAGAGCCAAGCTCTTGCGCGATTCACCTTTGGGGCAACAGAGTGGCTCAGGGAACCCGTGCAGGGATCGTTCATCAGTGTTGAAAATCAACACATGGTTGAGCAGAGGCGGGTACTTCACCACGCAGCGTTTCGTCTTCGCATCCCAGAGTTCGATCGAGCCGCCCCATTCTTGACGCCAGGCCGGATTCAAATAAAGGATAAGGTTGACACGCCGCTTCCAGTCTTTGTGGTAGTGATGATGGGAGAAATCGGTATGGAGATTCAGGAAACCTCCGGGTCCTGCCTGATGCAATCCGCCGCCTTCGAGGCTAGGGTCGGCAAGCAGACCGGCAATCCCGGTCAGCCGAGACAGCCAGGCTAGAAACCGCGGCGTGTTCAGCTCGTCGGCCAGTGCGCGCAAAGAGGAGGGGAACAGCTCGCGCTTCGCCATTCCCAGCTTGTTCTCATTGCGGTGACGGTACTGGGTCCAGCTTCTCTTGTCGGCACGGGGAAATTCGCGAGCCGCCTGGGATGCGACCTCATAGGCTAAGAAGTCCGGGAGTAGGATGTGGGGCACAGGATGGTTTCCCGCATACTGCCTGACCAGATGGGAAAGCCGTAGATTCCATCTCTGATAATCGACCAGCGGGGCTACTTCGTCTAAGGCCTTCAAGCAAGACATTCGCTACGATCCTTTCTGGATTGCCTGATCCGTTCGAGCGGAGCCCCAAAGTCTTCATTAATCCCCCGAACTGGTGATTTTTTAGTCTATCAGGAAGCTAACAAAGTAGTCAGGGCATGCAGGCGACTTGACGCAAGTTTTACGCGCTTTCTTGACGGAGCCGTTCGATCGCCTCCATGCTTCCCTCAGTCGAGTTGGCAGACCTTTACTACGTCGTTCTGATAGGGACAATGGAGTCCGGGCAAGCCGGGCTGCTCGACGATCACCCAGGACACTCCGTAGTCGGCCTCGAGGCGACGAAAGTCTTCAACTTCGAAGTGATTCCACCCGGTTTGGGCCTGGACTTGGCGCCACCATTCGTCGGCCATCATGGGAAACATGGACACTGCGCCCGAGTCCTTGGAGGCGTCCGCCATCCTGCTGCGTTGTGCGATGGCCCGAAATCCCTGCTCGTCTTCTCCCTCCAGGTTCATGAAGTTGGGGTTCAACGCAAAAATCGCCTCCGGGGGAGTGTGGTTTCGTACCCAAAGAAAGGCGTCCTCCCATCCGTTCCTGGGGTGGGAGCCGGGCCATTCCAGGTGGGCGCTGGCGGGGAACAGTGCACGCTGCGCCACGAACATGCCCAGGCAGAGCGGCAGCAGCAACAGGATCCACGCCCACATGCGATGCTTCAACAGGCATTCGGTCAGCAATCCGGCGGCCACCAGGAACATGATGATGTACAGCAAATACAGGCAGCGCATCGGCTGCAGGCGAGCCAAGGCTTCCAGGCGCGGCGGAATGGAGAGAATCAGAGCAGCCGGCAAATAGGCCAGTTCGTAAATGAGGAGTGCGCGGCACAGCCGGGCTACATTGCGCAACTGCCGAGAGCGCGCTAGCCGGCTAAACCAGCACAGAATCAGAAGCGGCGCCAGCGCGCCTAACCATTCATACCAGGCCCAGCGCGTGAGATAGTGAAAGCAATGTGTAAGCGCCACCTGATGGTACGCCTTGGGGGGAGGACTCAGGGACAAGCCGAACGGCAGCCAGGCCGCCAGCGCGGCGGAAAGTTTCGACTTTTCGAACCCAACCAATAGGATGCCATAGGAAAGAGCGAACACGGACATCAAGGGGTGGATCGCGGCGGCGAAGACCAAGAACCAGGCGGCTTCGAAATACTTCCGGTCGAGGATCCGCACGACCGCAAAAATGGTGGCAAAGGCTGAAAGGTTACGCGGATTCAGGTATTGGTCCATGATGTAAAGGGCCGTCCCGGCGACCGGCAGGGTCAATAAAGCAGCCATCAGTACCACCCCAGCCCAGCGAGCCTTGGCATCGGCAAAGCATCTTCCACTCAGCTCCCAGCAGGCCAGCAAGAAGAGAAAAACCGTAGCCAGGTGCCAGAGGAAGAGTGCGGTCTCGAGGGGCAGATGGCTTAGCCGTATGGAGGCTACGATCAGATTGGGGAAAAAAGTCGCGTGGGCATGGGGCTCAAAAAATTGGGCATTGAACGGAAACAGTTGCGGATGGAGAAGCTTTTCTATGCCGGGGAGATAGAGCTCGGCGTCCTCGGCCCAGGGATGATAACCATGGATGAACAGCGCTGCAAAAGTCAGCAGCAGGAGAAACAGAAGGTTCTTACCCTTCAAAAAGGCGGCTCCTTGCGAAAAAGA
>JASHSL010000574.1 GCA_030040855.1 Terriglobales bacterium | reverse complement strand
TGCTCGTTTGGCGGACCAAATTCGCCGTGCTTTTAAAGGGAACGCCTGGCATGGCGACCCGGTTTTGAAACTTCTGGCCGATGTGGATAGCAAGGCCGCCGCCGCTCGTCCGATTCCGACGGCACACACAATCTGGGAGCTTGTGCTGCATATCGCCGCCTGGGACGACGCCGTTCGCCGCCGGGCGGGCGGGACTCGCGTCTCCCTGTCCGACGAACAGAATTTCCCGCCGGTGGTCGATACCAGTGAGGCTGCCTGGCGCAAGTCCGTCGAACATCTGAAGCACACCCATGACGAACTGGTGAAAGCCGTCACCCGGTTTCCCGACTCGCGATTAGGGCATCTGGTCCCCGGCAAGAAGGCAACCTACTACACCTTCTTCTATATGTTAAGCGGGATTGTGCAGCACGAACTCTATCACGCCGGCCAGATCGCGCTGCTCAAGAAATTCCGATGAACCGCGGTTCTGCGCTTCTGAGTTCTCCGGGAGGCGCTCGGCTTGGTGGAGAAGCGCCAGGGAACAGCGAGCCAGGCCCGGCCTGAACCTAGTTTGATCCTGTGCGCTTGTGGTTAAATCGGAGTTTCCGGCAATCGGCCGACGAGAGCGGAACCTGGCCACGGACCCACTGATTCACGTCGCAGTCGTCGGTGTTGGTGCCTTCGGACGCAATCATGCACGCGTCTATCGGCAACTGGCAAAAGCGGGATTCCCGGTGCGTCTGGTGGGGGTGGTGGATTCTAATCTCGAGCATGGGAACAGGGCGGCCGAGGAGTTTGGCTGCCAAGCGTTCGCTTCGCTCGAAGCACTCCTTTCCACCCGTCAGGAGATCCAGGCCGCTTCGGTCGCCGTCCCCACCCTCTATCATGTCCCGGTCGCGCGGCAGCTGATGGAAGCCGGAGTCGACGTATTAATTGAAAAACCTTTGGCCTCTTCGCTCGAGGAAGCTAAGGAGCTTTCCCGTCTCGCCGAGCGCTTCGGCCGTATAGTGCAGGTGGGCCATCTGGAACGCTTCAATCCTGCGGTTCTGGCCACGCTGCCGATTCTCACTCGACCTATGTTTTTCGAAGTGCACAGGCTGAATGTGTTTACTCCCCGATCCTTGGACATTGATGTGGTACTGGACTTGATGATTCACGACCTCGATGTGGTGCTGTCCTTTGTAAAGTCGCCGGTGAAGGCAATTCGTGCCGTCGGGTTGCCCGTTCTGTCCGACAAGGTCGACATTGCCAACGTGCGGGTCGAATTCGAGTCCGGGTGTGTCGCAAACTTCACCGCCAGCCGGGTCTCGACCGAACGAGTCCGCAAGTTGCGCTTCTTTCAGCCCAAACAGTACGTGTCGATCGACTACGGGCGCCAGGACGTATTGGTTTTCAGCATCGGCCAGAACGACCCCGCCTCGACCGCCTCGGTGAATCCGCAAATTCAGGTAGCCAGGTTGCCCACCGTGCCCGCAGAACCGTTAGAGGCCGAGTTGAAGTCCTTCCTGGAGTGTGTGCGAGCCCGGTCCAAGCCTTTGGTCAGCCTGGAGGATGGTCGGCAAGCGCTTTCGCTCGCTCTCGACATCCTCGCCGCCATTCGCGAACACGGCACCCGACTGCATTTGGACGAACTCCGCTCGTGAAGGAGGCTTGACCAGGTAAGTGGGGAGCCTGGATCAAGATGCAACCGAAGGTAACTCCGAATTCAGGAGCGGTCGCAGATTGCAACAAAAAATGCGAGAATAGGCCTCAGAGGCCACCGATAGGCCCTGGCGTCATAGGGGAAGGGTCGGAAGTGATTTGGGGTGGCAACGCATGGCGAGCGCTTCGTATCGAATCACAGGGTGAGTCGTCAGTGTCAACCACGCAAATTCCGCCGCCCCGTGGGGCCGGGAGCCAGGAAAGTGGCCGCGATGGCGGAGAGTTGTACGATGCGCGCTATTGGGAGTCGGCCTACCGTGACATCGACGCCCCACCAGCTTTGGTCCTGCAGTTGCAGGAGGATTTATCCAATTCTCGTCGCCGGGAAGCATTCTGGATTTCCGTCGTCGTTCATCTGCTGGTCGTGCTCGCCATCGTGAATTCTGACAAGTTGGTCCGCCTTCTGCCGCGGCAGGCGATGATCGTAAAGTCGCAGGTACTGCCTTCGGACAAGGATCTCACCTTTCTCGAATTGCCTCCGGATGCCCAGAAGGTTACCAAGCGCCCCGATACCAATATCATCTCCGACAAGGACCGGATCGCCACCTCGAGGGCGCCGCAACTCGATCGCAAGGAGTTGAAGAGGATTTTGGACAGCAGCCGGCCGGGTGCGCCCGGTCCGAGCACGCCCCCGAGTCCGGCGCAGCAGCCGTCCGCCGCCCCTCCGCCGATCGCAGCCCAGAACAATCCCGCGTCGCAGCAGGCCGCCCCTCCTCCGTCCCCCCAGCCCAATCAAATGGCGAAGTTGCAAACACCGCCGCCGGGATCGGCCAATCCATTTGCCAACAAAATGCTGTCTCCGGGATCCGCGATTGAGCAGGCCGAACGCGCTGCGGCGGCGAGTCGTGGGGGGTATGGTGGTGCCGGAGGCGATTTTGGATTGGGGCAGGGCAACCAGGGGCGAGCCTTAGGTGCACTCGATGTCCTCAGCGACACCATGGGCGTCGACTTCGGCCCTTACCTGCAGCGTGTGCTGCATGACGTCAAGGTGAACTGGTACAACCTGATCCCGGAGTCGGCCCGGCCTCCGATTATGAAGAAGGGCAAAGTCTCCATCGAATTTGCCATTCTGAAGGACGGTCGGGTCGCAGGTATGAGATTGGAACAGGGCGGATCCTCCGGCGATCCCGCGCTCGATCGTGCCGCCTGGGGTGGCATTACGGCGTCGGATCCGTTTCCTCCCTTGCCCTCCGAGTTTGCCGGCCAATACCTGGCTTTGCGTTTCCATTTCTTCTATAACCCCGACCGCGGGGATCTCGAGTAACGGGCCGGACCGGCTCACTTGGCCACGGTCAGATTGTTGGTCACAGAAAACAATCCCGGAACACCATTCGCCCGGATACCAACGAGATTTTTGTCGTTCTCGCTATCCACCACTCCCTCGAGCGTCGCGTGTCCGTTGTTCACAATGATGCGGATCGGCTTGATGGTCGGCAGGGCATAGCGCTGGAGGGCGGGATAAGCGTAGATGGCCTGGAACAGCCGGCGCCGCAGTCTGTCATCCATTGGGGAAGGAGGGAGCACCTCGATTTCGTTCACAACTTTCTCGACTCCTTCAATCCTCTTGACCGCATTCTCGGCATCCGACTTAAGAGAGGGCCTCACGACCTGTCCCAAAAGCGTGACCTCGTAGCCATCCACCTTGTAGGCCAGGTTGTCGAACACGCTCAAGTAAGGCAACATCAGCAATTCATGGCGGACTTCCTTCTGAATGCGCTCCTCGGCCTTGGGCGAAACTTCCCTTTGGGCAAAGAGTGAACACGAGAGAACCAACACGGCACCTGCTGCGAAAATACGTCGCACTCTCATGACAACCCTCTCCTTGTCAAGATCCCGGCGATCGACGCTGGCACTTCCGGGAGACCGGCACAGCTTGCCTTTCGTACTTTAGCGTACCCAACCTATCGGCGTATATCGGATTTCCTACGGTGGATCGCAGCCGGGCAAGATCTCACTGGCAAGCCGCGAGCGGAAGGGAGGCGGCCGGGCCGGTGGCTTGATTAGCGCAACCGATACCCGGGCTTGAACTGGCAGTGGTAAGCCTTCGATTGGTCTTTGTCTGTTCTTTCCTCACAATCCGCCCAAGGTAAACAGAGAGCTGGTCCCAAGGGAAAGACGATGGGATCGCCATTGACGTCCGCTTCGATGGTTGGCCCCTCGGCACCGGCGGGAAGACTGAAGTTCAACGCCTGGCCCAGAATCATCGGATACGAGTTGCGAAGCTGATCGCTGACGACCGGCCGCACGACGTCGGCTTCCACCAGAAAGGTGGTGGTGTCGGACCAGTCGCGGACGGAAACGCTGATGGTACGCCCCCCTTTCGAGAAGCCGTCATGCTCGATCTTGGTGAAGGGACACGGGCCGGCGATGCAGGAAACGCGGGCGCTACGAAACTCATTTCCTTCACCAGCATCGAGACTTGTGAAGTTGATCGCCGCCTTCCAACGTCCATCGGGTGAGCATGGGGCCCTGCCATTGCAGGGGACATTCGCGGTGTTCACGATTTGAAAGGTGCGGACGGCCGTGCCTACTTCAGTGATCGTGGTCGTCTTCTGGGAATAGCGCACGACCACATTTGCGATATTTACTTCGGGACGATTGGGTGCCGGCGGCTCGGGATGAGGAATCGGAACCATGCGAGCGACGTAGATCTGATCCCCGACGATGTTCCGCACATCGAGCGGCCGGTAGTCGGCGTGGCGGAACTCGAGAAGCACGGCCTGGCCAGGCTTGACCTCCGGCCGCAAAGCGATTCTGAAGAACCCGCTCGCATCGGATTTCACGGGAGCCAGAGAGAGTCCCCCGGCGGCTGTGATCGCGACCTCGGCAATCGGGGACTGCTTGCTGGGATCCTCATCCTCGCGAATGACCGCTCCGTTGATTACAATCGACTTCTTCGTGGTGCAGTTGGAGAGCACGAGCAGCAGGGAAACCAGTGCCATGGCGCTCAGAACCAGCGCCCACATTTTGGGCTTCCATCCGCGCACCATCATCCTCCCTACTTTAATGCACGTTCAGGTCGGAGTGAACTAAGATTGCGGCGTGAGGTACCATCAAGGCCTACGCGTTGCGGGGAAGGAACGCCAGTCTGGGAGTGCCGGTTTGCGAAGGGCCGCCCCGCTTGAATACTCGGGGTCATGGGGCCGAAGGGATTCGTCGCCCAGCTTGCTACTACCATTCCACATGATCCCCGTTCTACAGTAAGAACGTGCGTTCCAGGAGTTCGAGTTGCACCTCGCAATCGCGCCGCGAGTTTCTCAGGCAAGGTTTCCGGTTCGGCCTTTGCCTGCCGCTGGCCGCATGGAGTGCGGTCCCACTCGTGGCCCAGGGCGGGGTGACTTCCATTTGCATGGCGCCTTTGCCGCCGCTGACTTCTCTGACCTCCGAGGATGAACCTTTTCTCGAGGAACTAGAGCGGGCGAATTTTAAGTATTTCTGGGAGCAGACCAATCCGGCGACCGGTTTGGTCAGAGACCGCGCCACCACCCGCGCGGACGAGACCCGGGTGGTGGCCAGCATTGCCGCCACCGGCTTTGGACTGACCGCGATCACCATCGGACACAAACGCGGTTACATCACCTATGCTGAAGCTCGGGCGCGGGTTCTCGCCACTCTGCGTTTTTTGTGGAGGAAGCTGCCAACTCATCGTGGGTTTTTCTTTCACTGGGCCAATATGAATACCGGAGAAAGGATCTGGGATTCGGAGGTTTCCTCGGTGGACACCGCGCTGTTGCTGTGCGGCGTTCTCACCTGCCGCGAGCATTTCCAGCATTCCGAGATAACCCAGCTAGCGCATGAAATCTTCGACCGGGTGGAGTGGAGTTGGCTTTCCGAAGATACCACGCTCTTGCCCCACGGATGGAGCCCGGAATTCGGATTTCTTTCCTATCGCTGGGACTATTACAGCGAACTGATGGCGATGTACTTGCTTGGGCTGGGATCCTCCACGTACCCGCTTCGCGTGGAGACGTGGAACGCCTGGAAGCGAACCCAGTTCGAATATGACGGCCTGCGCTATGTGGGGTCCTTCGCCCCGCTTTTCGTGCATCAATACTCCCACGCTTGGTTTGATTTTCGCGGCAAGCGGGACCAGCATGCGGATTACTTTCATAACTCGATCGTAGCCACCGAGGCTCATCGGCGCTTCTGCCTGGAGTTGTCGCGCAGGTTCCCCGATTACACCAACGACCTGTGGGGTATCACGGCATCGGACTCCGCGAACGGCTACGTCGTCTGGGGCGGACCTCCCACGATGGGGCCGATTGATGGCACCGTCGTTCCGAGTGCCTCCGCGGGATCCTTGCCGTTCATGCCCCAGCCGGTTATGCGCGTGTTGCGCGCGATGAAGGATCATTATGGGGAAAAGGCGTGGACCATGTATGGATTCGTGAACGCGTTCAACCCCTTGAACAATTGGTACGATAGCGACGTCATCGGAATCGACACCGGGATCACAATGCTGATGGCGGAAAACGCGCGCACCGGCTTTGTCTGGCAAACGTTCATGAAAAATCCGGAAGCGCGCCGCGGCATGGACCGGGCCGGATTCAAACCCTATACCGCAGCCAGCAGCGCCGATCCCGAGATGTCCAGGGCGACTTCGAGCCGCGAAACCCAGTGCTCGCTCGAGCATCGATCCTGAAACCGCCCGCAGGGCCTCGGTTCGATTCTCCGAAGGGCGATTACTCGTCCTCGGTGGGGTTAATGGGCTCGCCTACGATGTTGTAGTAGACCTCTTTCGGCTTTTCCGGTTTCTTCGGCTTGCAGGCCTTCTTCGTGGTCGAGGGCGGGGGTGGGATTGGCGCCGGCGATGGTTCGGGTGCGATGGGTGCCGTGGGCACCTGAGCGAGCGCGGGGGACGGAAGTGGCGGCGCGGGAGGCGGCGCGGGAGGCGGTACGGGAGACGGGGCCACCGGCGCTGCGCTGGCGGCTTGGGCTGGGGGCGCGATTGCGGGTTTCTCTGCGGGAACTCCGGATGGAGCCGCCTGTCGCACCCGACGTGCAGCCGGCGCTGCTCGCGTCACCCAGGCCTTGATCGAGAGAAATACGATGCCTGCCAGGCAGAGCTCGAGCAGGGAGATGAACAGGTCGGGAATATTGAAATCGCCCTTGCCCAGGGGAGACTGAGCGTCTCCACCAATAGCTCTGGCCATCAAGGGCAACAGCAAACTCTTGGTGAGAGAAGCCACCGTGTTCCAGATGCCTTCCGCCAGGACGACGGCGGAGACCACAAGGCCCAGCCATTTCCCGAGAGCGAGGGTTGGGGACGGCACCGACGAATTAGCGCTTTCACTCATAGTGGGTCTGATGCAAATTGTGGCACAGTTGGGCGGACGGCGAAAGTCGGGGTCGAATTCTTGCCCCGTCGCTGGCAGATCCAACCGGCCTTTGGCTCTCCCAGCCTCAGCGAGATCGAAGTTGCACCCTGCCGGATCCCCCCGGCTGGCGCCCGATCTTGGCTTGTTTTTGACCCAGCTGAGTATCGGCAAGGTTCTCTTTGAACGCGAGATCGAGTGCCTAAGGCTCACCGAGCACAATCATCAACCAGTACCAGTGCGAGCGCGTTTCCATCTGGAATCGTGCTAAAGCCTGCCTGCCTCAACAAGATCCCGTCAGCATCTTCAGACTCCAAGTCACATTTGAGGCGATGCTCTACAAACTGTCCGATTCTGAACAGAAAGTGCCGATTCTGGACAATGGGGTTGGGAGCTGTCTGCGTAAGTCCTTTATGGTGAGGCGGACTTTAGGCGGGGAACGGTAGGCGATATGCTGCCGTACGCGAGAGCTAGAAACCCTAGTCACGGCTGAGAATACGGAGGGTGCATGTTGGCGGATTTGCGTGATGCACTGCGGCAACTGCGAAAAGCACCGGTGTTTACAGCTACGGCAGTGCTTACTCTGGCGCTGGGGATCGGGGCAACGACGGCAGTCTTTACCCTCGTTCACCAGGTTTTGTTAAAGTCGCTGCCCGTGACCAACCCGGGTGAGCTGTGGAGGATCGGTGACAAAGTGCGCTGCTGCAACTGGGGCGGCTTTAACCAGGGTGACGATGGGGATTTCTCGCTGTTTTCCTGGGAAGCATACAAGAACTTTCGCGCGCACACGCCGGAGTTTCGCGACCTAGCGGCTTTGCAGGCCGGCAACGCTGCGCTTGGCGTCCGCCGAGCGGGATCGGAGGCGTCGGCCGATACCCGCAACGGGGAGTATGTATCCGGCAATTTCTTCAGAACCCTTGGCGTGCAGCCGTGGATCGGCCGACTGATGACGGACGAGGACGATCAAGAGGGCGCGCCGCCGGTGGCGGTGATGAGCTACCACATCTGGCGCGAGAAGTACGGCTCCGATCCCTCGCTCGTGGGCGCCACCTATCAGATCAATGGACATCCGTTCACTCTGATCGGAGTCGCACCGCCCGGATTCTATGGAGCCAAGCTGGCCGGCTCGGGAATGCCGGACTTGTGGCTGCCGCTGACCACCGAGCCGTTGATCGATGGAGCGACCGCCCGTCTGAAGGGACCGGACCGCAACTTCCTTGATCTCATTGGCAGGGTGCGTCCGGGAGTGAATCCCAAAACACTCGAGGCAAGGCTGAGAGTCGAACTGCATGACTGGCTGGCCAGTCATGTCCCGGATATGGAGCCGCGAGAGAAGGAGCTCTGGCAACAGCAGACGCTGCACCTCATCCCCGGTGGCGCGGGAGTGACGGCCATGCGGGCGCAGTATCAGGATGGACTGAAACTGCTGCTGGTGGCGGCAGGATGTGTGCTGCTGGTGGCTTGCGGGAACCTCGCCAATCTGTTGCTGGCGCGTGGGCTCAAGGATCGCGCACCGACCTCGATCCGTGTGGCGCTCGGAGCTTCGCGCCCGCGCCTGGTGCGCAAGGCACTGGTGGAATGCGTGATGCTGGCCGTGATCGGTGGAGCCCTAGGCATCGGCGTGGCCCATGCCGGTACACGGCTGATCTTGCATCTGGCCTTTCAGCGGGGCGGACCGAACAACTATGTACCGATCGATGCGGCACCATCGTGGCCGGTGCTGCTGTTCACGCTAGGCATCTCGGTGCTGACGGGAATCATCTTCGGGAGCGCGCCGGCGTGGATGACTTCGCATGCGGAGCCGGTCGAGGCATTGCGCGGGGCGAACCGCGCGGTAGGCGGGGGGTGCTCGTGGGCGCAGAAGGTGCTGGTGATCGCGCAGGCAACGATGTCGCTGATTTTACTGTCGGCGGCGGCTCTGCTGGGCAAGAGTTTGCAAAACCTGGAGCAGCAGAATTTTGGATTCGAGATGCGGGGCCGGTATGTTGCCTGGATCAATCCGATGCTCGGCAACTACAAGCCGGAACAACTGGAGCCGATGTTCCGGCAGATTGACGACCGTCTGAGCCAGATTCCCGGGGTGCGGATGGTAGCGCCGGCGCTCTATGCGCCCATGACGGGCGATAACTGGAATGACGGGATTCGCATCGAAGGCCGGCCGGAGCCGGGGGCGAAGGAAGACACATCCGCAGGCTGGGCAAGAGTGATGCCCGGATTCTTCGACACCATAGGCGCAAAGCTCGTGCTTGGCCGGCCGATCACGGAGGACGACACCGCGACGACCCGCAAGGTGGCTGTCATCAACCAGGCGTTTGCCAAGAAGTTCTTCCAGGGCCAGAACCCGATCGGTAGGCATTTCGGGCTCGACGAGATCAAGTACTCCTCGACCTACGAAATCGTCGGTGTCGCAAAGGACATACGATACATGACCTACGAGTACAAGGAACCGGTGCGACCCATGTTCTGGGTGCCGGAGGCGCAGACTGTCGACTTCAACGACCCGGCCTTGCGGGCTATCGAAATCTGGTCGCACTACCTGTACAACATTGTCGTCTGGGCCCCGGGGAACCCACCGGGTATGGAAGATCGCGTGCGCAAGACGCTGGCCAGCATCGATCCCAATCTTGTGCTCTATGGCGTCGATCCTTACACCGAGGTCGTGAGCGCGGATTTCCAGCAGCAAGAGATGATTGCCACGCTGACAGCCCTTTTTGGCGCGCTGGGGCTCACGCTCGCAGCCGTCGGGCTGTATGGAGTAATGGCGTACACCGTAGAACAGCGCACGAGCGAGATTGGCGTGCGGATGGCGCTCGGAGCGAATCGCGGCCAAGTGGTAAACATGGTGCTCCGGGGCGCTTTCTCGCAGGTAGGCATCGGGCTGGCGCTAGGCATTCCGGCGGCCATTGCCGTGGGTAAGCTGATCACCGACCAACTCTTCGGTGTAAAGCCGTGGGACCCTGTCATGCTCGCGCTGGCTACCCTGCTACTCGGCCTGGCAGCGCTGCTGGCGTCGGCGATTCCTGCGCGGCGCGCAGCGGGTGTCGAGCCGATCGTGGCCTTACGGAATGAGTGATCCCAGACGACGCGAGAGCCTGAGCCCCTGGGTGTACCCGGCTGTAGTAGGCCACAAACCACAACTCCAATAGATGACCCCGGCTGCTCCGGCGCAGAGGCTCGGAGGCAGTAAGATAGTACGGTGCGCAAGTTTTGGGACAACTCGAACGACGCGCTCCTTGGTCGCACTTCACCTCCCCTGGCAGGCGGGTGCGTCCTGGTTCCCGAGCGTTTCAGGATTGGGGGCGTCGAGATCGCGCCTGCGACCGTGCTTGCGCCCATGGCCGGGGTCACCGATACGGTGTTTCGGCGCTTCATTCGCAACCTCGGTGGCTGCGGCCTGATTATGACCGAGTTCACCTCGGCGGACGGGATCTTACGCGCGCGCGACAAGAAGGCCAAGCGGTATCTCCACTTCTACGAGGACGAGCACCCGATCTCGGCGCAGCTGTTTGGCAGCGATCCCAGGGTCATGGCCGAGGCCGCCCACTTGGTCGAGGAGCTGGGTTTTGACCTGGTCGATCTCAATTTGGGCTGTCCGGCGAAGAAGGTGGTTAAGTGCAATGGCGGATCCGGCTTGCTGCGGGATCTACCCGCGATTCGTCGTATTTTTGAAGCGGTGCGGGCACGAGTGAGCATTCCGTTTACGGTGAAATTCCGCGCGGGATGGAGCGAGCAAGAGATCGTCTGTGTGGAGCTGGCGAAAATGGCCGAGGATTGCGGTTTGTGCGCCGTGGCCCTGCATGCTCGCACCCGCGAGCAGGGCTATAGTGGCCAGGCCCGATGGGAGTGGATTGGCGCAGTCAAGCAAGCGGTCAAGATTCCGGTGATCGGCAACGGGGATATTCGCACTCCGCGAGATGCCTGCAGCATGGTCGAGCAAACCGGTTGCGACGCCGTCATGATCGGCCGCAGCGCGGCGGCGAATCCGTGGATCTTTCGCCAGATTCAGCAATATTGCGCCGCCGCGACCGCCGATCGGGCCTATGACGAGCCGAGCAACGGCGACCGCTACCAGATGATCCGCACCTATTTCGAGATGCTGATCGAGGAAGAAATGCCCGGCGCGCAAGGAAAGATGAAGCAGTTTGCGTCGTGGTTCACGCACGGCGTGCCCGGTGGGGCTGGGTTGCGCAAGGCAGTGTATGAGGCCGAAAGCGCGCCGGAGATCCTGGAGCGGGTCGAAGAATTCTTCGCGGCCAGGCTCTGGGGCGAGGGCGCCCTGGCAAAGACCTAGGGTCCTTCCGGTTTTGTCTTTGCCTCTACAGCCAAGCCGGCCGGTCCAGCCGTCGGCCA
>JASHSL010000573.1 GCA_030040855.1 Terriglobales bacterium | reverse complement strand
CAACGATTCTGCGTCGTCGCCAAAAAACACTAAGCCACCGGCGGTGCTCATAGTCCCTCCGGACGAGCGCCCGCTGCCCGTCTGGGGATATTTCCAGACAAACGAGCCGGTATCGAGGTTATACGCCAGAAGCATCTTCTTAGGCGGCCCGCCCACAATGTGCTTCACACCGGTCGAATAGAACCCTTTTCCCTCTTGAAAGCGCTGGGGCTCTGACTTCGAGAAAAAAGTCTCGCACTGTTCCAGGGCTAGGAAGTAGAGCGAGTGGGTCCACTCACTGTAGGAGGGCGAATACCAGTTGGTCGCTCCGGCGTATCCTGGGCACACGCGGGTGCCTGCCGGCCTGGGTTTCACGTCTGTGCGGATGGGTCTTCCCTTTCCATCGATGCCTTTTGCCCAGTTGAGCTTCTCGACGAAGGGCACGGCGGAGAGAAATTTCCCGTCGCCGCGGTCGAGCAGGTAGAGATAACCGTTCCGATTCGCCTGCAAGAGCAATTTGTGCCTTTCCCCCTGATAGGTTGCATCGACGAGGACCGGTGTCTCAACGCCGTCGTAATCAAAGACGTCATGGGGAGTGAACTGAAAATGCCATTTCAGCTTGCCCGTATCGGCATCGAGCGCAAGCATGCAGTCGGTATAAAGGTCGTCTCCCGGCCGAACGGTGCCGTCAAAATCTGGGGCAGGATTGCTTGTACCCCAGAAGATGGTGTTGAGGTCGGGGTCATAGGTGCCAGGCATCCACGTGGTGCCACCACCGTGGAGATACAACTCGCCGGGCCAGCTCTCAGAACCAGGTTCACCCGGCGCCGGGATGGTCCAAAATCGCCACACCAGCTTTCCGCTCATGGTATCGTAGGCGGCGAGGAACCCCCGCACACCGTCGTCACCGCCGGAAGTCCCCACAAGTACCTTGTCCTTTACCACCAAAGGCGCGCTGGTTGCGCCATAGTTCCGGTTCCAAGTGGCATAACCCACGTCCCAAATCAGATGGCCCGAACGGGCATCGAGGCAGAGCAAGTGGGCGTTGTCGGTCTCCATGTAGACACGGTCGCGCCAAAGACCCACCCCGCGATTGATGTGTCGGGAAGCATCGTCAATCAGCCCTTCGCTCAGCGGGCGGTAATGGTGCCAGACGACGCGGCCAGTCGTGGCATCGAGGGCAAAAACGTCGTTCGCCGTGGTTACGAACATCATCCCCTGGAAGACAACCGGCGTAACCTCCAAATGGCTGGTGTTTCGTGCGTGGAAAACCCACTGCGCGCGTAACTGGCCTACGTTCATTCGGTTGATCTGCGCAAGACCACTGTAGCGGCGGCCGGAGTAGTCTCCGTTATACGAGATCCAGTTGGCGGAGGGCGGCGCAACCAGCAGATCGTCACTCCGCACATTGATTTCGGCGGAAAGCGCGGGATCCTGAGCAGGCTCCTCCGCGAAGCAGCGGAAGCAGCTGAACGCCAGAGCCAGATAGATCAGAGCCCGCACGGTTCTCGGTTCTTCTCCGGTTTCTTGATCTTCGCTTCTCAGCCGATCGAAGCCTGGTCCTACGCTTGGGACGCTGCGTTGGCGATCCGAGGTTCCTCCGCAATTCCTGGGGTTCGCACTCGTAAGCCGGTCCCAGTCTGCGCCCGGGCCTGATATCCCAGTTGGAACGAAATCCGTAATCCTGCCTCTTGCACGAGGGGCGCGAGTTGGCGCAGGCGGTGCACGGACATACGCAAGACCGGGGCAGTGACACTCAGGCTGGCGTGCACCTCGCCACGGTGGTCCCAGATCGGGGCAGCGATGCAGCGAATATGAAGTTCGTGCTCTTCCATATCACAGGCATAGCCGTTCTTGCGGACACGATAGAGTTCGGTCTGCAATTCCTGCAGGCTGCCCACCGTATTTGCCGTCAGCCGCTTTAATTCCAACTGCCGAAGCACGCTCTCCTGCTCTTGCCCGGGCAGGTAGGCCAGCATGACCTTGCCGACTGCCGTGCAATACAGAGGAACCGCCGCGCCGATGCGGGAGTAGGTACGCAACGGTTCGGAAGAATCGAGCTTCTCCACGTAGACTGCGGAGAGACCGTGGCGGACCGTAAGGTGAATGGTCTCCCGCGTTCGATGATTCAATTCCTCGAGGTGGGGTAGGCTGACCCGGCGAATATCCAGCTGGCTCAGGGCCGACTGCCCTATCGCAAAACACGCAATCCCCAGATGGTAGACGCCGTCCCCGCCGCAGGCGAGAAAGCCCGTACGCTCCAGGTTCACCAAGAAGCGATGCACCGTGCTGACCGGCAATTTCGACAGAATCGCGACTCGTTTCGCGGTCAGTCCGCGCGGCGCCTCGCTGAACAAGCGCAAAAGACAGAGGCCGCGCTGCAAGGCGGTGATGTTGTAGCTTCGCTTTGGGGTTGGTAGCATTGCGACTTCCGGCATCAAAAATGAAAGTGCAAATTATCTGATGAAATCCGGCTTTCTGCAACCGGTGCTCCCGGCTTCATAGCCTTCCGAACTTCTTGACCGCTTCTTGAATCGATTTCAGTCTTTCGATCTCGGGATACATGGAATGCTCTTTAAAATCCATCTGTTGAGCGAGCTCGAGGACTTGTGGCGCCATCTGCTTGGGAACCACGACCACGCCATCACTGTCCGCTGCCACGATGTCGCCCGGGTTGACGGTAACCCCGTCGCAGGATACCGGAACCTGCGCCGCGGCAAAGCGGTAGTGGTGTACGGAGGTAGATGGCACAATACCGGTCGAAAACACGGCAAAGCCGATCTTGCGCAAATAGGCCACATCGCGCACTCCGCCATCAATGACGGCTCCGGCGAAGCCACGAGCCGCCATGGCAGTCCCCATCAGTCCGCCCATGCCGGCGATATCCCGACCATCCTCCACCACCATGACGTAGACCGAGTCAGCGCCTCCTTCGTCGATGGCCGCTAACATTCCGCTGAGGGCCGCAGGGTCGTTGTTTCCCTCGTCTTTCTTCAGTTGGACCGTGCGGGCGAAGCCGGCGAACTTGGCCGTGAAGATGGGCTGCATCCGGTGACTCATATACATGCGCTTCCCCGAAAGCTGTTCCAGTGCATCCGAGACCGAGGCCACTTCCACGCGGCGGAATCCCGCAATCAGAGAACTGTCGTCGGCAGAGGCGGTCGCCGCTTGGCCACGCACCCACCAAATTCCGCTGGCTGCTGACAAGAGCAACAATCCTGCCAGCAGGAGGGAAGGTCGGTTGCGTGATTCTTGATATCGCCTACGTTCCTCCATCCCGTCCTCCTTTGGACACGTGGGCGGACTCTAGCACGGTTTGTCACCTCAGGGAAGAGTCAATCAGGAAGATAGGGGAGAAGACAGAACGGGGACCAACCGTTTCGCTCGCGCACCATCCCGGGGAAAGATTGTCTCGGGAGAAGCAAACGCAAGAAACGGTTGACAGAGCTCTTGGGTTTGAGTTACACCTCGTGTCCATCGTTTTCCATTGTTC
>JASHSL010000572.1 GCA_030040855.1 Terriglobales bacterium | reverse complement strand
ATCGTGCTTAACCCGCTAGGGGTCCCCTCCCGCATGAACGTCGGCCAGATTCTCGAGACCCACCTCGGCTGGGCGGGACACGAATTGGGCAAGAAGATCTCGCAGCTGCTGGCGGAGAGCACGAAAGAAGACGTGGTGCGTCGCGAGCTCAGGAACCTGTTCAAGGATACGGTGCTCGCCGACAGCATTGCCGATCTGAGCGACGAAGAACTGATGGCCATCGCGCCCACGCTGAAGCGCGGGGTCTTTACCGGCTCGCCGGTCTTTGACGGCGCCAAGGAATCCGAGATCAAGGCGCTGCTGCGGCAGGCGGGATTGCCGGAATCGGGCAAGACCTATCTCTATGACGGAATGTCCGGCAACCGGTTCGAGCAGCCGGTCACGGTGGGCTACATTTACATGTTGAAGCTCTCCCACTTGGTCGACGACAAGATCCATGCCCGCTCCATCGGTCCTTACTCGCTGATCACCCAGCAGCCGCTCGGCGGCAAGGCGCAATTCGGAGGCCAGAGGTTCGGAGAGATGGAAGTCTGGGCGCTCGAAGCCTATGGGGCGGCGTTCATCCTGCAGGAACTGCTGACGGCGAAGTCCGACGATGTCTATGGCCGAACCAAGATCTATGAGGCCATCGTCAAGGGCGAAGCCGCGATGGAGCCGGGTGTGCCGGAGTCTTTCAACGTTTTGATCCGTGAGTTGCAGTCCCTCTGCCTGGATGTGGAGCTCATTAAGGCGGGGGAAAGGAAGCCGACCCCGGCCGCCGCGGATTAGGCCCCGGGAGGGAGGGTGATCAAGACAACTGGCCGATTCTGACGCACCTCGACGATCGTGCCAAAGCAAGTTCGGTACCCCGCAATCGCGGGGTCTGATTCGAGGCGCCGCCCGCGGCGGCGAACGGCCGCAGGAAGTGGAGGAACACCTTGTTTCGTTCGAGTCCTTTTGATTTAGCCAATCCAATCGCCGATTTCGATTCTATTCGCATCAGCTTGGCGTCGCCGGAAAAAATCCGGAGCTGGTCGCACGGGGAAGTTACCAAACCGGAGACCATCAATTACCGCACCTTCAAGCCGGAGCGCGATGGCTTGTTCTGCGCCCGGATCTTCGGTCCGGTCACCGACTGGGAGTGTCTCTGCGGCAAATACAAGCGCATGAAGCATCGTGGGGTCATTTGCGACAAGTGCGGGGTGGAAGTCACGCTCTCCAAGGTGCGCCGCGAGCGGCTGGGGCACATCGAGCTGGCTTCGCCTTGCTCGCACGTGTGGTTTTTCAAAGGATTGCCCAGCCGCATCGGGCACTTGCTCGACATCTCTCTGCGCGACCTTGAATCGGTGCTGTATTTCGAAGCCTACGTCGTCGTCGAACCCGGTGACGCGCCGGTTCGAGAGCGGGAAGTGATCAAGGACGAAGCCAAATTCCGCGAGTTGGACCAGCAATACCGGCCGGCCGGCTTTAAGGCCATGATGGGCGCGGAGGCGATCAAGGAACTGCTCAAGCGGGTGGACGTCGAGAACCTCTCGAACGAGCTGCGGGAAAAGATGAAGAACGAGAGCTCGCTGCAAAAGCGGCTCAAATACGCCAAACGCTTGAAAGTAGTGGAGGCCTTCCGCAAGAGCGGCAACAAGCCGCACTGGATGATTCTCGACGTGATTCCGGTGATTCCTCCGGAACTGCGTCCCCTGGTGCCTCTCGACGGAGGGCGCTTTGCCACCTCGGATCTCAATGATCTGTATCGTCGCGTGATCAATCGCAACAACCGCCTGAAGAAGCTGATGGACCTCCATGCTCCGGAGGTCATCGTGCGCAATGAGAAGCGCATGTTGCAGGAGGCCGTGGACGCGTTGTTTGACAACGGCCGTCGGGGAAGGGTGCTGCGGGGGGCCAACAACCGCCCGCTCAAATCGCTCTCCGATACGCTCAAGGGTAAACAGGGCCGCTTCCGCCAGAACCTGCTCGGCAAACGGGTGGACTATTCCGGCCGCTCCGTCATCGTGGTCGGGCCGGAACTCAAGCTGCACCAGTGCGGTTTGCCCAAGAAGATGGCGCTCGAACTATTCAAGCCCTTCATTTATCACCGCCTCGAACAAACCGGCCACTGCACCACCATCAAGCAGGCCAAGGAGATGGTGGAACAGCAGGAACCGGTGGTGTGGGACATTCTCGAAGAGGTGATCAAGGATCATCCCGTACTGTTGAACCGTGCTCCGACCTTGCACCGTCTGGGCATCCAGGCTTTCGAACCGGTTCTGGTCGAGGGTAAAGCGATCAAGATTCACCCCCTGGTGTGCACCGCGTTCAATGCCGACTTCGACGGTGACCAGATGGCGGTGCACATTCCGCTTTCTCCCGAAGCCCAGGTCGAAGCCAGCGTGTTGATGTTGTCCTCGCACAACATTCTGTCGCCGGCCTCAGGCCACCCCATCACGGTTCCCACCCAGGACATGGTGCTGGGCCTCTACTATTTGACCAAGACCAAGCCGGGTGCCAAGGGCGAGGGCCGCGCCTTCGCCAACATTGAAGAGGTCCTGCTGGCGCTCGAAGCGGGCGAGATCGAGACCTTGACGCCGATCCGCCTGCGCTACACCGGCGAAGTCATCGACCTCACCCAGGCCTATGACGATCAGGACATTACCCATACCGATCCGGTGAGCTACGACGGCGCCTTCTTAAACACCACGGTCGGTCGCGCCATCCTGAACGATCAGCTCCCCGACGGCATGCCTTACATCAACGGCTTGCTGAAGAAGAAAGGCATCGGGGCGCTCGTCAGCTACTGCTACCTGAAATTTGGGCTCGAGACCACGGTCAAGATGCTCGATGAAGTCAAAGAAATGGGATTCCGTTTCGCCACCCGAGCCGGACTTTCCATCGGCATCGACGACATGGTCATTCCGGACAACAAAAAGGCCTTGGTCCGCGATGCCGAAAAACAGGTGGTCAGCGTGCAGCAGCAGTATCTGGACGGAGCCATCACCAATGGCGAGCGCTATAACAAGGTGATTGAAATCTGGTCGGCGATCACCGAGAAGGTGGCCGACGAGATGTTCGCCGAAATGCAACAGAGCGACAAGGAAGGGGCCATCAACCCGATTTACATCATGGCCGATTCCGGCGCCCGCGGATCCAAACAGCAGATTCGCCAGCTCTCGGGGATGCGCGGCTTGATGGCGAAACCCTCGGGCGAGATCATCGAGTCCCCGATCACGGCGAACTTCCGCGAAGGACTGACGGTGCTGCAGTACTTCATCTCCACCCACGGCGCCCGCAAGGGCCTGGCGGATACCGCGCTCAAGACCGCCGATTCCGGCTACTTGACGCGGCGGTTGGTGGATGTGGCCCAGGACGTCATCATCAGCGAGTACGATTGCGGGACGGTCGACGGAATTTACGTCTCGGGAATCGTCGAAGCCGGCGAAATCATCGAACCGCTGCGCGACCGGATCGTCGGTCGGGTATCGCTCGAAAAGATCAAGGACTACGACGGCAACGTGGTGGTGGACATCAACCAGGAGATCACCGAGGAGCTGGCGGGAGCCATTCAGGCGGCCGGCATTGAGCGAGTGAAGATTCGCTCGGTGCTGACTTGCGAGTCCAAGCGCGGTGTGTGCGTGATGTGCTACGGCCGCAACCTGGCCTCCGGACGCCTGGTCGAGTTGGGCGAAGCCGTTGGGGTGATCGCCGCCCAGTCCATCGGCGAGCCGGGAACCCAGCTCACGATGCGTACCTTCCACATCGGCGGCACGGCTTCCCGCGTCTCCGAACAGTCGCGCCTGGAAGCCAAGAGCAACGGGTTGGTGCGCTTCATCGGCTTACAGACGGTGAAGTCCAAGGCTGGCGACCTGGTGGTGATGAACCGTCAAGGGTCGATCGCCGTCGTCGACGAAAAGGGCCGCGAGCGGGAACGCTACTCGGTGGTGTACGGTGCGAAGGTCAAGGTCAACGAAGGCGATCAGGTCCAGCTCGGGCAAGTCATGGTCGAATGGGATCCGTATACCTTCGCCATCCTGACCGAAATTGGCGGAACGGTGCAGTTCAAGGACCTGCAGGAAGGGGTTACGCTGCACGAAGAGGTGGACGAGGTGACTGGACTGTCCCGCCACGTGGTTGCGGACTCGCCCGATGAGAAGCGGCAACCGGCGATCGTGATCAAGGGCAAGGGCAGCAAGCGCTACCTGATGCCCTCCCGCGCCCACCTCATGGTGGCCGACGGGGACACCGTGCATCCGGGTGACGTACTGGCCAAGATTCCGCGCGAAACCACCAAGACCAAGGACATCACCGGCGGTCTGCCGCGCGTGGTCGAACTCTTCGAGGCGCGTAAACCCCACGAGACCGCAGTCATCAGCGAAATCGATGGCACGGTCCGATTCGGTGAGGTCTCGAAAGGCCAGCGCAAGATCTACGTCGTCGCCGACAACGGCACGGAAAAAGA
>JASHSL010000571.1 GCA_030040855.1 Terriglobales bacterium | reverse complement strand
CAAACGCGCTT
The DNA here is from genome assembly GCA_030040855.1 of Terriglobales bacterium. Taxonomy (GTDB): domain Bacteria; phylum Acidobacteriota; class Terriglobia; order Terriglobales; family Acidobacteriaceae; genus JAFAGX01. Next base: position 4,629 of record JASHSL010000571.1, on the reverse strand, counting down.
TGGCCCAACGTATCTTCGAATGCCCTGACCCCGCAAGGGATGGGAACATCCGATGCCGCGGGACTTCCGGTAGCGCCGTTGCTCGCCAATGCAGACGAAGTAATCGGCACGGGAACACCCGGCGCACCGAGCGGCACCATTCGACATCCCATCCGGTTCACACTCAACCGCATGTTGAACTACTGGGTCTGGCCGGCTACGCAAACAGCGGGTGTGGGAAGTTGTACGGAGACGGGAGGGAGTTCCATTCCTGTGGAATCGGAAATCTCCCAATCTTCTCCTCCCGCAAGTTGCACCATGTCCGGCCCCGCCGGCGAGATCTACCGGCTGAAAGCTTCCGTTGCGACTCCCTCTTGTGCCGCCACGAGTCCGCAAGCGGCCATCATCATCACCGCGTTCCGAAACTATGGAATCATCCTGGCCGACAATGGAGACAGCGGGGGGCTGATCGGCACACCCGACGCTCGCTGGAACGATAGCGATCTTGCCTGTCTCACAAGTCTCACCTTATCAGACTTCGAACCCGTGAACGTCGCAAGCCTCATGGTCAGCAATGACAGCGGGGCGACCAGCCATTAGCCAAGCTGCTCGGCGCTTCGACATCCATCGCGAGGCCGTACTGTTCCAACACCAGAAGTTGCCTTCTGATGTTGCGGCGTCCGGCGCGCCCCGAATCGCCGCTGACTGGTGAAATTCCGAAGAAAGCAGCAGCCAAGCAGACGGAATGCTTCTTGCAGAAAGCTTACGGAAACGGGAGTACAATCCGCGATTGGCGCTGCCATGAATGTGGAGAGTCTCGGTCAAGACGTTCGATTTGGTTTACGATTTATGCGCAAGAGTTCGGCCTCTACCCTGGTTTGTGTGCTTTCCCTGGCTCTCGGTCTTGGCGCCAACACGACGATCTTCACGATCGTGAACGCCATCCTTTTGCACCCGCTTCCCGTTTCAGATATATCCCGACTGGTAGAAGTGGATACGATCGACAGCCAAACGAAGTTCACGCAAGCCAATGCCACGAAACTCGGCATGTCGTACACCAACTGCGAAGACTATCAGCGGCAGAACCAGGTCTTCACTGCGTTGTCCTGCATCTCCTTTGCCACGCTGACCTGGAGCGGAGAGGCAGAACCCAAGCAAATCGCCGGACAGCTCGTGAGCGCCAATTACTTCCACGTGCTCGGGGTAACACCGGCATTGGGACGCTTCTTCCTACGCGAGGAAGACACCCAGCCCGGCGGCAACAACCTCGTCGTCATCAGCCACAGCCTCTGGACCAATACGATGGGATCCGACCCGAACGTGATAGGTAAGACCCTGACGCTCAGCGCTACACCGTTCACCGTGATCGGCGTGACGCCGAAAGGGTTCAAGGGCACGTTCAGCATTGGTCCAGCGGACGAGGTCTGGATGCCGATCAGCATGTACGGCCAGGTCCTCGCGGGATTTTTCAAGGACAATTTCAGGGACCGAAGGTTCCTGAATAGCATTACGGTGGCGCGGCTGAAACCGGGAGTGAGCCTCGAGCAGGCTGAAGCCGAGCTAAAAACGATTGCCTCGCGCCTGGAAGGGGAATATCCGAAGGAAAACGGTGGCCGCAGTGTTGCGGTGTCGATGCTCGCAGACGCGGCGGTGGGCATCAATCAGCACGACCAATTCGTCGTTGCTGGTGCCCTCATGATGGGAGTAGTCGGACTCATTCTTTTGATTGCGTGTGTGAACCTGGCCAATCTCCTACTGGCAAGGGGAGCACGTCGCCAGCGTGAAATATGCATTCGAGCAGCCGTAGGAGCAGGGCGCATGCGGCTTATTCGCCAGCTCTTGACGGAAAGTGTGGCGTTGTCCCTCGTCGGCGGTGCCGCCGGGCTGGCGCTCGCATTCGCGGGCCGGGGAATCTTATGGGCTTACCGTCCACCATTCGTCGAGGCCAATGATTTGGACCTCGCGCTCGACTGGCATGTGCTGCTGTTTACCTTTGGACTTGCCTGGCTGACGGGAATGCTTTTCGGATTGGCTCCCGCCATCAAGGCGTCGAGGACGGACGTGGCATCGACCCTGAACGCTGGCGGCCGAAGCGGCAGCGCAACCTGGACCCAAGGCTCGCTACGCAGCCTTCTGGTGATTTGCGAAGTGGCGCTTGCCCTGGTCGCCCTGGTGGGCGCAGGGCTATTCATACGAAGCATGCAGAATGCCCAGAAGACGGATCTCGGGTTTGAGTCGAAGCGTCTGTTCGTGATGGCGTTTGATTTGGGGTCTCTCCATTATGACGAAGCCCACGGGCAGCAGTTCTATCGCGACGCCATACGGCGCGCGACAAGCTTGCCCGAGATTCAGGCAGCCGCAGTGGCCTCGAACCCGGCACTGGGCGGCGGCCTCGGACGCACAGTGTTCCCGGAAGGCAAAGACGAGACCTCCGGGTACCGAGGCACGTTAACGCAGCTTAACGACGTCTCGACCGGATATTTTGACACCTTGCGGATTCCCCTGAAGAGAGGTCGCGTCTTCAACGATCTTGACCAAAAGGGCACTACGCCGGTCGCGGTGATTAATGAGGCGATGGCGCGCCATTTCTGGCCGGATCAGGATCCCATTGGCAAGCGTTTTCACTTTTTTGGTGACGCGAAGCTGCTCGAAGTAGTGGGCGTAGTGGGCAACACAGTGATCAATCAGATCGGCGAGAATCCCCAGCCGCTAGCCTATCTGCCACTGACTCAGGATTACCCTCCGGCGGCCACGCTGCAGGTGCGCACCGTAGGGGATCCCCGCGCGATGGTAGCCACCGTCCGCAGTCAGATCCAAGCCCTCGATCGTAATCTCGCGATCGCCAACGTTCAGACGATTGACGAGGTACTCGACCAGGGCCTGTGGGCGCCACGTATGGCCGCGGTTTTGCTCGGGCTGTTCGGCGCTCTGGCACTTATCCTGGCCGCCATCGGTGTCTACGGCGTGCTTTCCTATTCGATAACGCAGCAGACGCGCGAAATTGGGGTGCGTATGGCCCTGGGGGCAACTCCCGGAGCAGTTTTGCGCTGGGTGGTTGGCCAGGGCTTCCGCTTGGCTGCTGCCGGTTTGCTGATTGGTTTGCTGGCTGCATTGGCCTTAACCCGTTTTGTGGCCAGCCTGTTGTTCGGCATTAGCAGCCACGATCCGGCTACATTCGGTGTGGTAGCGATCATCCTCGGACTCGTGGCACTTCTGGCGTGTTATGTGCCGGCGAGAAGAGCTACCAGTGTGAGCCCCATTACGGCGCTGCGCTACGAATGACCATCGTGAGTGGCTGGGGATGGGGGTGGATTCTTCGAGATCCAAGGACTTCGAGGTCTTGCCTTGACCTCGTCTGCCTTGGAATGGATTCCCAGCGGATCGAAGATCAGCGAAACGACCAGACAGCCGATGGACCAACGAACTTCATCATGGACTGCCCGAAGTAACGTTCCACCTCGCCTGCTGGAAGGCTTCGCATGCGCATTCTGATCTCTCGTATGCCGAAAACACTCTCTGTCGCCGGAATAAGCTGCAAGATGAAATCAGGTCCACGGAGGTCGACATTGCCGCCCTTGTTTCCCTCGACTTGGTAGCCGAGCTGAAGGCAGAAGTGGACGAGACTCTCTGTTGCGGAGGCATCGGCCGCCACTGTCAACCCGACCACGTCTTCAAGGACCGGTTCATTCCTAGGTGGGAGGACTTCGGCATACCTCCGAAGGATTTCCCGGCGCGAGATGCCCCGGTTCGTTCCTCGCGGATGCGGGTTCCAGCTGGCCAGAAACTCGGGGTGGTATTCCATCACCCAGGAACTCATTCTACCTTCATAGGGAATGCTCCTTGGCGTCGCCATAAAAAACCAGGGGACCTGCTTGTCGCGATAGAGCCGGGTGACTGACTTCACCGCGGGCTCGAGGCTCGGGCCAAGCTTTTCCTGTAAGACCCTTATGGCTCCCGGTTGATCCACGCCGAACGCAATCCCGCAATCTGCGACACGGTGCGGGGAGGATTCGGCGATGTCAAAGAATTCAAAATACGTATGAACCCCATAAAAGTAGAGGCCGGTGTATGTCATCTCCGCGTTCGTGGTGGTTCGCTTTTCGTTAACAGCGAAATGCTCTCGTAGAAACGCGTCCTCTTCGAGCGCATGGTAGGTGGGGGAATCCAAAACCATATAAAAGTGATTCAGGAAAACTTCGGGCCAAGAATTTCTATGCCGTGGCCGAGCTGTTCCTGAACCTTGCAAGATTGGCGATGGCTGGTCGAGAGGCTTCCTTTTCACTGGTGTCCTCCGCAGCGCAAGAGTGGAATCGGGAGTTTCCAAAGCATGAGTCACTCCGGATGGCCGAGTTCTGTCATCCCAGCATAGGCGAGGCTGGTGCGGCGAAGCCATAGCGCTCCGAACAAGGCCACAGCCGCAACGCCACCGATGACGCCATAGCCGGTTGTGTAGTGGCCGGTCTTGTCGACCGTCAGTCCTACCAGAGGCTGGAGGACAAATCCGAGGCCGTATAAGAACGAGCACAACCCATAGACGCGCCCAGACTCTTCCTGCCCAAACATGAGCGGGGGCAGGGCGTAAAAGGCGGGCATCCCTATCGCCATGGACACACCGAGCAAGCCGGCGGAAACTGCAGGTGGAACCATGCG
>JASHSL010000053.1 GCA_030040855.1 Terriglobales bacterium | reverse complement strand
TTGCCTCTTTTGTGCTGCTTATAATGCTCTTGACAGCGCTCGAGCGCCCAGTTATAGACGAAGCGAGCCACTGCCGCCGCGCGATTGAGTTCCAACCCCTGCAGCTCGGCAGGCTCCATTCGAAACTGGTAGACCTTATGGCATTTGATGGTCTTAGCCATGCGTGTGCTCGACCCTATGTTCGATATGGCGATCGTACCACAATGGCGAACAAAAAGCGAAACATTACGAGGCTCTACACAAGCTGTGCTCAGGCTACTTAGATCACTGCCCAGGCGCGACCTCCGGTATTTCAAATCCGCAAAAACGTGTCTGGCTCATCCCCGTGCCTGAAGGCAGGGGCTTTCGCTTAGCGGTTCTGTTAAATAGGGCGCTTTGCCGTTTGAAATGCCACACCTTTGGGGAGGTCTGAGGTACCCTGGCGAAACGGGCAGAAATTCGGCGACTCCTCGCGACTACCGGGCGATGAACTAGCGATGTCGCGCAACGACTAAACCTGAGTGAGAACACCGTTAAGAACTACATGTTCCATATCTTCGAAAAGCTGGGAATCTCCAACCGCGTTGAACTGGTGCTGTACGCGCTCAGCAATTCAAAGCGCGCACCGATGTCGGTTCCAGGTGATCAGTCCCCAACCGCCATGGACCGAGCCCAAAGACACTGAGCAAATAGGTACCCGTTCTTTTGGCTCTCGGGGCTCCACCCGCCCGGTGACACAAGTTTCCCTCCGGGAGTTCTCGAACCGCGGGTTTCTCGGCTAGGCGATCACCAATTCACCGCCGCGCTGCTTCTCCAGGGACATGGCCTGGTCGAGCGCCTGAATGGCACACTCGGCCTGCGGGTCCGAAGGCGGCCGGGTGGTAATGCGCTGCAACCACAGACCCGGAGCGGTCATCAGAGCGAAGAGCGATCCCCGATGCTTGGCAGCGAAGCGAATGATCTCGTAAGAGATCCCGGTAATTACCGGCAGGAGAGCCAGGCGCAAGGCAAACCGCGCCCAGAAGGTGGTTACCGGAAACAGCATGTAAACCATGATCGAAATGATCATGACCGTCATCAGGAAACTGGTGCCGCAGCGAGGGTGGTAGGTGGAATACCTCTGCACCGCCGCTGCGTTCAGGGCATCCCCGTTCTCAAAGGCGAAGACGGTCTTGTGTTCCGCCCCGTGATATTCATACACCCGCCGAATATCGGGCCACAAGGAGGTCGCCCAGATGAACAGCAAGAACAGCGCCAGGCGGATGATGCCATCGACCAGATTGAATATGATTTGTCCCCCCAGCGCAGGGTCGATTTGCTTCAGCTCGGTGGCAGCCACCAGCGGCAGGTATTTGTACATGAAGATGAAAAATCCCACCGAAAATATGACGTTGAGAGTCGCCACCCAGCCGCCGATCTCGATCTTCTTCTTTCCCCCGGGTGCCTTGTCGTCGGCGGGTTGGAGCTCTTCGAGCGCCACCGTGGCGGAATACTTCAGCGCGCGAAATCCCAAGCTCATGGCGTGACCGAGGGTGATGACGCCGCGAATAACCGGCCAGCCCATCCAGCGATGCTTTTCCGACAACCGCTCGAGCGGCTCGCTATGGATCATCACTTGCCCGGAGGGCTTACGACAGGCAATCGCCCAGGCATGGGGTGAACGCATCATCACACCTTCGAGCACCGCCTGCCCGCCGACCAGGGTTTCTTCTCCACCCTCGAGCGCCGGTAGCAGCTGTACGGCAACCAGAAAACGGCACCAGGTTCGCCAACAGCGCAGAATAAATCGCATAACAATTCGATGAGTTCCGGGAATCCTAGGAACCTCTTAAGTATCGCATACCGTCCCGCAGTAGGATAGAGGTCAGTCGCATCGACTCATTATTTTCAATGGCATGAAGAGATTTGCCCAAACCTGCGAGCAGATCGCGGCCACCACCAAGAAGCTGGCAAAAATCGCCATCATCGCCGACTACTTCGCAGTCTCCACCCCGGAGGAGGCTGCCGTGGCAACGATCTTCCTCTCCGGCCGTCCGTTTCCCGCCTGGGATGAAGCCAGGTTACAAGTAGGAGGCGCCTTGCTGTGGCGCTTGCTGCGAGAGCTCTCCGGCAAGACCGACCAGGAGTTAGCCGCCGCCTACCGGCGCTGGGGCGACCTCGGTGCCGTGGCCGAACAGGTATTGCCGGCCAAGGAGGGGACTAAGCCCGCCTCCGCTTCCCGCCAAGAACAGCGTGGCGGCCTGGTGAATGCCCTTCGGGAACCGGGATCCCGAGGGGAGTTGAGCGCGATCGAAGTCCAGAATCGTTTTCGTCAGATTGCCGAGGCTCGCGGAACAGCGGCGAAAGCCGCTCTGGTTCGGGAACTTCTCTCCCAGGCGAATCCCGGCGAGGCCAAGTACATCATCAAAATCATCACCGGCGATCTTCGCATCGGGGTAAAGGAAAGCCTGGTGGAGGAGGCGGTTGCGAAAGCCTCCGGCAGCACCCTCCAGGAGGTTGAGCGGGCCAACATGCTGCTCGGCGACATTGGCCGGACCCTGCAGCTAGCGGCTAGCGGCCAACTTTCCCAAGCCCGCATGCGTCTGTTCCACCCTCTGGGCTTTATGCTGGCGAGCCCTGTCGAATCACCCGAGGAGGCGCTCGGCTACTTTGAAGACGCCTGGGTTGAGGACAAGTACGATGGTATTCGCGCGCAGGCTCACTGTTCGATCTCCGAGGTGCGCATCTTCTCGCGCACGCGAGACGACATTACCCAGTCATTTCCAGATTTGCGGGATGCGCTGGCAGGGTTTCCCCAGGATGCCGTTCTCGATGGAGAGATCGTGGCCTGGAGTTCGTTGGCGGCCGGGCCGGACGAGCCTGGGCGCGCCCTGCCCTTCAGCGTTCTGCAGCAGCGCCTGGGCCGCAAGGCGGTCAGCGAACCCTTGCTGCGGCAAGTGCCGGTCGCCTATCACGTGTTTGATGTGTTGTATGCGAACGGTGAATTACTGATCGATCGTTCTTTGTCCGAGCGAGCTAGGATCCTCGATGGCTTGCTGGCGGCCCCCCGAGTTCCCGCCAGGACCCAAGCGCTACCGTCGCAGCTGGTCCTGGCGCTCGATGCCGTCGAGCCTCGGAGCGTGGCTACCGTCGTGCGCGCGCCGGTATTCCGCGCCTCCTCCCCTGAGGAACTGGAGCGATGGTTTGAGGCTGCACAGGCGCGCGGCAACGAAGGCTTGATGATCAAAAATCCCCAGTCGCGGTACACGCCGGGACGCCGGGGGAAATCCTGGTTGAAATTGAAGCGGGAGCTGGCCACACTCGATGTCGTGGTGACGGCCGTCGAATACGGCCATGGCAAGCGGATCGGAGTTCTCAGCGATTACACCTTTGCCGTCTGGAAGGGAGCCGAACTCGTCAACGTCGGCAAGGCCTATTCCGGGCTGAGCGACGCGGAGATTGCCGCCATGACCCGATGGTTTCTGGAGCATACGCTCGAAGAGGAAGGGTTTCGCCGGGTGGTCGAGCCGAAAATCGTGCTCGAGGTCGCCTTTAATAACGTGATGCGCTCCGACCGACACACGAGCGGATACGCCCTGCGGTTTCCAAGAATTGTGCGTTTGCGCCCGGACAAACCGGCGGAAGAGGCCGACACCATCGAGCGGGTGAAGGAGATCTATGAGAAGCAGGGCGGAAACGGATCCGCAGCAGGCTCCTCGGGAGAGACTCTGCCGGGCTAATGGTTGTGCTGATGATTGTGGTGCTGTTCGCCCGCGTTCGCGGGTATCGCGCATCGATGGGTGACGTCGCAGAGCACGTGCTCAAACTGAATGGTGGTGTGATCAATGCGAAATTGTTGGTGCAGCCGTTCTTGCACCGCCCGCAGGATGCGCCCGCTCGCCGAAGGCGGGATGTCGGCAATCGTGATATGACAGGAGAGAGCCGGGGTTTCCGAGCCGATCGACCAGACATGCAGATGATGCACGTCGTTGACTCCTTCGACGGTGCGAATGGCGGTTTCGACCAGCTGCAGCTGGATGCCGCGGGGAGTGCCCTCGAGCAGAATATTCAGGGTCTCGCGTACGATGCCAATCGCCGACCATAGGATCACGGCCCCGATGCCAAAGGAAAGCGCGGGGTCGATCCAATACCGCCCCGTCGCCAGAATGGCCCAGCCGCCGACCAGGACCGCGGCCGTCGAAACCGTGTCGCCGATTTCGTGCAAAACCGCGCTGCGAATGTTCACGTCCTGCCCCGATCGATAGAGAAGCAAGGCAATGACGCCGTTCATGAGCATGCCGGCAGCCGCCACCCAGATCATGGTGCCGGCGCCTACCAGCCGGGGATTTTCTATCCGCCGCAGAGCTTCATAGAGGATTAAGAAAGACACCGCCACCAGGGAGCCAGCATTCACCAGGGCGGCGAGAACGCCAGCCCGGTGCCAACCATAGGTTTTCGTGGCACTTGGCGGCCGGCTATGTAAGTAGACCGCAACCAGGGAAAGCAGCAGGGCGAGAAGGTCGGCCAGGTTGTGTCCGGCTTCCGACAGGAGGGCCAAAGAATGGGCGCGAATTCCAGCCACGACCAGGAGGGCGATATAGGCTAGGGTCACGAGCAGGGAAATCTGCAACAGTTCCGAGGTTCGTTCGCCTAGACTGTGGCTGTGGCCGACATGGGTGTGCATCTGACCCAAGTGTAAGGGGAAGCGGAGAAGGCTTCAAGCTATTAGGCGGCCAATTAGGACTTTTGGGTACAACCTAGCGTCCGGACGAGGCAGCCATCTTCTTCACCATGGCCAGGACGAGCTTGCGGTCGCTGTCGTTGAGGCTGGTGGCGTAGCGGCGGATCTGACTGAGGAAGCGAAGTTCGTCCTCCGAGAGCTGGGGCAACCCTTTGCCGCCGTTATTGTGTCCGGCGTCGGAGAAAAATTGGGAAAGCGAAATTTCCATGGCGCTGGCAATTTTCGAAAGCGTGTCCAGGGAGGGAATGGTGTGACCATTCTCCACTCGAGACAGGTAGCAACGCAGCAGGCCGGTCCGCTTCTCAATATCGCCCTGGGACATCCCCTTTTGCAGCCGGTAGCTTCTGATGCTCTGACCGATGTTCATACGGGAAACCGCCCCAGCCTCGTCCATGCGAATGCTGAATAGTAACCAGAGTACAAAGGTCTTTCAAGGAGAATTTTGCCCAGTCGCTAACATCTAACCACTCAATATCCTAGCCTTGCTTAACCTCGAGAGCAATTGAGCTTTCACAGGCTGACAAACTCTAAGATTAGGACTTAAGCGCGCTCGCCAGGAAGTTCGTGGTGCGCTTCCATGCGTTGGCCGCATCCCCGGCGCGATGGCCCGTCCTTGATTACTCGGATTCTCGAATCGCGCGCCCGGCGTCGGGAATAGATGATGGAGTCATTCCCGCCAATTGCTTTTCTCCGAGGATCGTCGAGGTCTCTCACAGCCGACGACCGAGCTCGAGTTCCATGTACAGCGTGCCCGGCATCGGGTTGGTTCGGTACAGGGCGATTTCGCGAAAGCCGAGCTTGCGGTACGGGGCGACGGCATCGAGCATGACAGGTGCGACGGTATCCAGGCGCATCCGTTGATATCCGGTGGTTCGAGCTTCGGCGATGACGGTCTCGGCCAGAATGCGGCCAAGACCCTTACCGCGAAAGCGAGGCCGCACATAGACGCGCTTCATCTCGCAAATGCCCGGCTCCCAGGGATCGAGGGCCACACCACCGGCCGTGTCGCCGCCAAAATCAGCCAGCAACAAACGCCCCTGCGGGGGAGCATAGTCGCCGGGCAATTGCGCGAGCTCGCGGTCAAAATTCTGAAAGCAAGGATCAAATCCGATCGACTGCGCATATTCGCGAAACAGTTCAGCGACGGAGGCGAGTTCGGCCGTCGACTCCGCCGCCACAATCCTAGTTTTCGCTCCAGCTCTACCATCTTCTCTCGAAACTCTGGTTAGTCTTTCATGCTATCCCATGAGCATGCCGCCGTTCACATTGAGCACGTGGCCGGTGACGTAGGAAGCCTCTTCGGAGGCAAGGAAGGCCACGGCGTTGGCAACATCCGCGGGGCTTCCCAGCCGTCCCAGGGGGATCTGCTTGAGGGCGTCTTGGCGGAAAGTTTCCGGCAGACCCGCGGTCATGGCGGTTTCGATAAACCCGGGAGCCACGGCGTTGCAAGTTATGTTGCGTGAGCCCACTTCGCGGGCAATCGCCATGGTCAAGCCGATCAACCCCGCTTTGGAGGAGGCGTAGTTTGCCTGCCCGGCCTGACCCATTTGACCGAAAATCGAGGTCATGTTGACAATTCTGCCCCAGCGTTGCCGGAGCATGCTCCCGATTACCTGCTGGATGCAGAGGTAGGCGGAAGTGAGATTGGTGTTGAGGACCTCATCCCAATCGGGTCGCTTCAAGCGCAGGACCAACTGGTCGCGCGTGATGCCGGCATTGTTGATTAGAATATCGACCTTTCCCCATCGCTCGAGCACCGCCTTGCATCCTGACCTGATTTGTTGTTCGTCGCCCACGTCCATGACAAAGGTAGCCGCCTGTCCGCCGTTGGCGAGGATGGTTTTCGCCAACTCCTCGAGCTTTTCCTGATTGCGCGCGGCCAACGCGACCGACGCTCCGGCTTCGGCCAGCTTCACGGCGCAGGCGCGCCCGATGCCTTGGGACGCACCCGTAACCAGGGCAACTCGGCCAAATAGGCTCATCGATTCCCCTCCTCCGCTCGAAAGCCGAAATTATAGCTGGAGGTGGGCGGGAGGAACTGGTTGCTCTTTCTCAGGGTTGGTTCAGGGCGCCGGCCCAGAGCTATGGAAGGCGTGCTCGCCCGGCCTTTCTCCCAGGGAGTCTGGGGTCGGTTCCGGCTGCGCGGCGCGTTTCACTTTCCGTACTCGTTTTTCACCACCTCGCCCCCCTTCATCACAAATTTCACGTGCTGCAGGGTGGTGATGTCGCGAAGCGGATCGCCATCGACCGCAATCAGGTCGGCCCATTTGCCGGGCTCAATCGTGCCGACCTTATCCGCCCACCCCAACAGGTCGGCATCGTTGATGGTGGCGGTCTGAATGGCGGCAAGCGGCGTCATCCCTAGACTGACGTAAACCGCCAGTTCGTGGGCATTCAAACCATGCGGGTACACCGCGGCATCGGTGCCCATTCCGATCTTCACGCCGGCTTCGAACGCTTTCTTGGCCGCCGCCTTGCCGACCTCAGAAACCATTTCCATTTTTTGTTTCGCATAATCAGGCAGATTCGCCTGCGCTGCATGCTCTCGTTGCCAATCCACCAGGTAAAGCGTAGGCACCAGATAGGTTCCGTTCTTTTTGAGAGTGGCGATGGCGGCATCGTTCATCAGATGGCCATGCTCCACCGAATCGACGCCAGCCTCAGAAGCCCAGATCACTCCTTGAGCTCCGTGCGCGTGGGCTGCCACTTTGCGCCCCAAGCGGTGTGCGTCCGCCACAATCGCCTTCATCTCTTCGAGGGTGTATTGCGAAGCGTTCGGATCATCGCCCCGGGACAGCACTCCTCCCGTGGCACAGACCTTGATCAGGTCAGCACCGTACTTGATGATCTCGCGGGTCCTATGCTGAACCTCTTCCACGCCGTCGGCAACGCCATCGGAGGTGGCGTGATACTCATAGGGCAGGAAATCATTATCGCAATGGCCCCCGGTAATGCTCAGCGCGGGGCCGCTGACCAGCATGCGCGGACCCGGCACATCGCCCGCATTGATGGCGTCGCGCAGGGCTACATCGGCGTAGCCGCGAGCCCCAACGTTGCGCACGGTGGTAATTCCCGCTTCGAGCGTGACCCGCGCGTTGTGCGCGCCAATGAGCGCTTCGCGGGGAACCGAGATGGCCAAAGTTTCATATCCGAACTGAGGTTTGAACGTCAGGTGGGTATGGGCGTCGATGAGGCCGGGAAGCACGGTTGCGTTGGGCAGATTGATCACCGCAACCTCCTGTGGGGCGCTCGATGCTCGACCGACGCTTACGATCTTGCCGCCTTCGATGACGATGGCTTGATCGGTGAGAGTTTTCCCGGTCTTTACGTCCAGGAGGTTGCCGGCGCGAACGACGATGCGTTGTTCGGGGCTAGAACCCGAACTCTGCGGCCAGGCGCTAGCAACGCCGAAAAACAGGATCAAACTCGAGAGGCAAACGTTCCAAGCAGTTCGTCGCATGTTTTCTCCGGTGGTTCAAGCTATGAGGTATGGTTGTCTACCGCTGGCGGAAGGGAAATTGTCCAAGAGTCACTGCACCAGCCTTCCTCCACTCTTGAACACCTTCCCGTCTTTCATCACAAATTCGACGTTCTCCAGGATTTTCACATCCCGCAGCGGATCTTCGTCGACCGCCACGATGTCGGCATAGGCCCCGGGCGCTATGACGCCAATCTTGCCTTGCATATCGAGCATCACAGCCGGGCGGGAGGTAGCGCTCTTAATGGCATCCATCGGCGACATGCCGAGACGCACCATTTGGGAAAACTCCTGCGCAATCGGCTCGCTCCATCGAATGCCGCCCATATCCGTGCCGAAAACAATCTTGACCCCGGCGTGCAGCGCCTTGGGAAATGAGACTTCATGCACCGCCGCCCGCTTGCGGTCCCGTTGACCGTTGGCGGTATCGGCGGGAGCCCAATCCTTGTAATAGGGACTGATGGTTGGGCAATACCAGGTGCCCTGCTGCAGCATTTGGGCAATGGCTGCGTCATCGAGATCAAGGCCGTGTTCAATCGAATCGCATCCACCATCGAGGGCTCGATGCAATCCAATGCCACCGTAGGCATGGCAGGCGACTTTCTTTCCCCAGCCGTGAGTTTCATCAATGATGGCCCGCAACTCTTCCACCGTCAGCGTCGGCTGCGAAACCAGCTCGCCCTGGCTGCCCACCCACGAGCGATGCGTCATATAGACCTTAATCCAATCGGCGCCATGATCGAGTTGCTCGCGGGCAGCTTTGCGGGCCTCGATCGGTCCGTCGATCAGTTGCGCGGCTTTGGGCATCTCGAGTTCGGGAGCGTAGCCTTCGAGCATGTAGCCGCCGGTGGTCGAGATCGCACGTGTCGAAACGAACAGACGCGGCCCCGGAATATAGCCCTGGTCAATCGCTTCTTTGATGCCAACGTCGCCGTATCCTGCGCCCTCGGTTTCCAGATCGCGCAGCGTGGTGAAGCCTTGCTCCAAGGCGCGGCGGACGGAAACGGTCGCGCGTGCGGCGCGCAAGGCCAGGGAAGGGTAGAGAATATTGGCATCGTAGCCGCCCTGCGCCGGATCCTCGCCCTGGAGGAAAATGTGGGTGTGCGAATCAATGAGTCCGGGCAAGACCGTGGCATGGGAAAGATCGATGACCGTGGCGCCGGAAGGAGTCTTTGCGCTCGCCGCATCGCCAACCGCGGCGATCCGGTTCCCGCGAATGAGGATGATCTGATCGTGCTTGACGTTATCCGACTGGCCATCGATCAGCGTGCCCGCACGAATCACCGTGCTCACGTCTCGACTACCAGCGTCGCCCTCCTGGGCGGCAACATTCAAGAGCAAAAGGAACATCACCGGCAGCTCGATCGCTGCCCGTCGCAGGAAAAAGTTCAAGGCCATGAGTCACCGCACTTCGATCAAGTCCTGGTCGAGATTGTTGGCGGCACGATTGTATACCGATCTGAGATAGAAGCTTAAGCTCTTTGGGTGCAAGGCGCACCGACTGTGCGGATGCTCGAGGCATGGACCGTGCGATACTTGAACCTGAAGCGCATGCGGCCGGAAAGGAAGGTTGGGGAAGGGCGTTTCGCGCCAGCGTTGGCTAAGCTGGGCGCGGGCTCATCCCTTTCGAGTCGCTGCGCAATTTGAGGTCCGCCATGTCCGAACCCGTGATTCCGATTGATTCCACGAATGGCAAGCAAGGTACCGGTTCCGGCTCCGCCGAGGTCTACGCCATCTACGGCGCCGAGCCGGAGGTGCAGGCCTATGCGATGGCGAAATACTCGCGTTCGGCTCTTTCGATGAAGGAGTCGCTCCAGGAGATCAGCCAGCAAAGGGCGGAGAAATTTCTCAACACCTTCTACTTCCAGTACGGACATCGCTCCATTGCCGATTTGGCCCATGTTGCCCTAGCCATCGAGCGGCTCTCCATCCTGGCGGCGATTGCGGTCGTCGATCAGCAGCGCTGGGACGGGCAGGAGCGTTCGACGCGCTATCAAGACTTCAAGAAGAGCGGCTACTTTGTTCCTGACTTCGGGGACGACGAGCGGGCCGCGGAGCTCTACCAAAGCAGCCTGCGCGAGCTGTTCCGGGAATATGAAGCGCTTTCCGAGCAGATGTTTCGCTACCTCAGGCAGATCACGCCCCAACCTCCCGACATGAAGGCGGAGGCCTACGAGCGCACGTTGCGGGCGCGGGCGTTCGATATCTCGCGCTATTTGCTGCCGCTCGGGACCAACACTTCCCTCGGAGAGATTGTGAATGCAAGGACGCTCGAGAGCCAGATTTCACACTTGCTGTCCGACACCCACAAGGAAGTGCGCCACTTAGGGGAACTTCTCAAACGGGCGGCGTCGTCCCCTGCCTACCATGTGAGTCGCAACCGGCTAGGCGAACTGGTGAGCGAGATCCGGGCCGTCTCGCCCGAGCTCGGCATGCGCGCCGAGGAACAGCTGCTGCGCGAGATCCGCGTGGCTCCTACCCTGGTGAAGTACGCCGATCCCAATCCCTACCATAGGGAGACTCGCCGCGAGCTGAGACAATGCGCCAAGGACCTGATGGGAGGCAGGCCCGCTGATCGTGCGCCATCGGTCGATCTGCTCGAGGAAGAGCCGCTCGAAGTCGAGCTGGCCACAACTCTGATTTATGAGCACAGCCATTATCCCTATCGCCAGATTCGCAGCGTGATTGAGGAGAGCGGCGAACCTGCCCGCCGTAAGATCATCGATCTTGGCCTGCGCCACCGTGGTCCACACGATGAAATGCTGCGCGCCTTTTGTGCGGGG
>JASHSL010000570.1 GCA_030040855.1 Terriglobales bacterium | reverse complement strand
CTAAACCAAGTATGCAGGCGATAGCGGCTAGTAGCGAGCGCTAAGAAAAAAAGCGATGTGATAGCAAGAAAAAATCCGGCGACGCCGATAAGGATCGCCTCGCACAGCCCCCATTCATATGCTGGAATTAAAGCTTCAGATGAGGCCGTCGGCCGAGGCCCCTTCATTTATGAAGCTCCTGCCCCATGCAATTTTCCCAGTTCTGTATCAAGCCGGCAGCATTCGCGCCAGCGTCTAAGTTCGGCGAGGGTTGCCCGGTTACCGGGACACTTCCTCTTCCGTTTGGGTCGGGTAGGTACAGAGTATTACTTTTGGCTCTATAGCACAATCTGTGGGTAATCCACCAAATAAAACGCAAAAGCGAAGATCAAGCCGGGCGAAGAGCGCCCGGCGTCGTCGTGTTCTAGATCCAAGGCCTCCGCTCAGGAGCTTCACCAAAAAAATGCAGCTTGGCGTACTCGGCCTTGGCTTGTTTCAGGATGGGAATGTCGGGGTCGTCGTCTTCCAAAGTGTTAGGGAATCTTTGTAAGCAGTCTTCCTTGCCTGCTTTAGAACTGCGACGAGTTCGTCTGCCGTCAGCGGAAGGCTGTTGCGAGATTTGCGGGTGCGGGTCATCTAGCTAGCTTAACCGGGCTTCCAAAGGATTTAGCGTGGTTCGACGAAAGCTTAATGTAATAGTACGTGGAACTACTACATTCGATTTCTGCTGGCGTCAAGCACAAAGTTGCAACCCCGGGCAACGGGTCGACAGATTTGACTGGCCACGCGGGTAGTTTCTGCGAGGTACGTCGTCGATTCACAGGTTCTCACTCTGGTGATCTCGACTGCAGGTGAATGTCATTTTCGGGTCTGGCAGTTCAGACACTCCTTTTACGTAGTGGGCCGCAGGGTTAGAGTCCCCTAACCTACTGGCCGGGCAGCGGCTGAGTTCACGTCTTCGATCCCCGTCTCCCGCTCCAGTTTCCTGACGAATCCATCACAAGTTCCTGTGTTATTAGTCACTGCTGCTCGGTCACTTTTTGTGACCAAATCCATTAGTGCTATTGTGGTCGCGCTGATCGACGAACGACGGGCCGCCAGAGGGTATGCTATGACCAGGTTACGTCTTGCGATGTCTGCCGCAGTCTTGCTGCCTATGACTCTGATGGGATGCGGATCTCCACCGCCCGCAACTACGCCACCTTCCGCAACAACGGCGTCTCAGGCGCAAACCGAGCCGACACTCTACACCGCCAAGCAATGCTTCGGCAGCATGGTCAATCTGGCACAGCGCTGGCAGCCGGATGCCCTGCCTTTTCACATGGAATCAGAACTGACCACGGAGACCACTGGCCAAGGCGGAAAGTCCACGATCTGGCGCGCGATGTTCGCCTCGCAAAGTCGTGGAACCATGAAGAGCTTTGTTTGCTCCGGAAGCCGCGAACCCTCCGCCCCGGCACGCGGCTATACGTCAAGCGCTGAATCGCCATATTCGCCCAATGTCCCTGCGCTGTTGTTTGATCCTTCATATTTTCAGAACGATTCCGATAAGACATTCGCAACTACGCTGGAACATGGTGGCGCCGCTTTGATCAAGCAAGATCCCAAGCAACCGGTCGTCTATCTGCTGGACTGGGATGCCAAGCAGAAAGCGTTGCTCTGGACGGTCATGTACGGGAAGACACGAACAGACAGGAAGGGCATTGCCGTGGTGAATGCGGCGACCGGAGCTTTCATTCGCGCCGGCAAGTAGGTTCACTTCAAGTGGGGCGCGAACATTCTTGTCCGCGCCCCCCAGGACCAATCACGGACTTCCTCGGGCCCACCTCATCCCGAAGTCAACTTCTAAACAAAAGCTCCTCCTGCACCCAGCAGAAGGAGCCTTGAGCATCCAAAGCAGCTAGAAGGTGAACTTCGCCGCCAGCTGAACACCACGTGGTCCGCCACCACCCAGGAACGGGTTGCCGATGCCCACGTCGCCAGTGGCTACGATTGGATAGCCGCCCGTCGCTCCAGCCACCTCGCGGCCGTTCGCGACGTGGAATCCGCCTGCTCCAGCATCCGCGATATAAGCCGGCAGGAACGGGTTGGCAAAGTTCGGATGGTTCAGGATATTGAAAATGTCAGCGCGCAGTTGGAGGTTTAGCCGCTCTGTGATGGCGGTGTTCTTGTAGAGGGCGAAATCCCACTGCTTGTATGTGGGCCCATGCAAAGAGTCGCGACCCTCGTTGCCGAAATGACGGGTGCCGATCACGCAATCAAGAGCTGTACCTGTGGGTGCTGTCTGTGCCGCGGCTGAGATCGTGCAGGGAATCGCGAACGAACTCATGTCAAGGTAATTCAATGGAGTGCTGGGGTGGTACACGATCGGCCCAACGACATCGGGCCGGTCAAATCCGTTGCCGCTCCCGCTGTAATCGTCTTCAAAGTTATAGTTGAGCTGGAACGGCTGGCCACTTTGCAAGTTGACGGTGCTATTGATGCCCCAACCGTTCTTCAGTTTCCGCATGTTTCCGCCCATCTTCGGTATGTCGTAACCGAAAATCCAGCTGAATCGATGGGTAAGGTTAAAGTTCGAAGGACCATATTCAAGATAGGGCCGGGTGCTGTCGTTGGGTTGTGCGGCGTTGGGTTCGAAGTCCTCGCCGTCACTCGAGTTATCCAGCGACTTCGAGTACACATAGTTCACGATGGACGTAATCCCACGCCAGCCAGTGATACGGAGCTGCATCTGCAGCGAGTTGTAGTTCGACTTGCCGGTGGAATTTTCCTGCAAGACATAAAAGGAGTCGTACGGGTTTGCATTCAGAGGCCTTGCCGCGCCCAACGGGGCCGCGGGGTTGGTGGTGCAAGAGCCGTAGCGATAGATGCAACCGTATCGCTCATCCGCGGCATTGATTTCGGCCTGACTCGGCTGGCTAATATCGAAGAACCGCCATAGCCGATGCCCTTGCGATCCCACGTAGCCTATCTGCAGCATCATCTTGTTCGCGAGCTGCTGCTGGATATTCAGGTTGTAGTTCTCCATGTATGGCATCTTGATGTTACGGTCGAACGCAAAAGTGTCGCACTCGAAGCTGCAAGTGGTAGTGGGCGTGAATACGGGAACGCCCGAAACGATGGGACCGACCGCAGCGCCGGTGGAAAGAATTGGGTCAGGCCCAATGTTGTTGTACGCCGGCCCGGGATCAAAGAAGGGCGAATAGGGCAAGTGGCCCAAGGCCATGTCCTGCGAGAACGCGTCAAAGAACATGCCATATCCGGCGCGGATGACAGTCTTTGCCTTCCCACTTATGTCCCATGCCATGCTGACGCGTGGAGCAAAGTTTCTGTAGTCCGGGTTGTACAGTTGGCTAAGTCCAGGTTGCCCTACCCGGGTCAGGGTAAACGTACCAGTACCCGGCGCGGGTGAGATGCTGGTAATGTTGCTTAGCAAGTTGTTCTTCTCGCCCATTACGCCAAAATAGTCCCAGCGCATCCCGTAGTTAAAAGTCAGCCGCGGGGTGATCCGGTAACTGTCCTGGAAGAAAACGCCAAAGTTGTTTTCATAAGTGTGGCGGGTTGTATCGCCAAAGTATTGGAAGCCGCTGTCCACGTAACCCGCCAGGAAGTCCTCCAAGGGAGTTGACGTAGGGCTCACTCCTCCGCCGCTGAACACGAATTTGCCCCGGAAATATTTGTCAAAAAACTGCTGCACTGTGGTGCGATGAAAATCAAAACCGAATTTTACTTCGTGCTTGTTGAGCTTCCAGGAAAAGTTATCAATCACCTGATTGTTGCTGTCCACGCGATGGCGTGGATCGCTGCTGTTTGCACCAAGTTGGGCAAAGGTTCCAACGAAAATGTCCGGCAGCCCCGCATTGGGGGCTCCGGTGTCCAGTCCGATCGAGCTGGGCTGGAAATCCTGGTCCTGTGGGTAGAAGCCTTCTGCGAATCGGTTCCATCCGACTCGCAGCTCGTTCAGTTTGGTGGTCCCAAAGGTGTGCACGTAAGACAGCGAAATCAGCTGCACCCGGGTTGGGGTGTAGGTATTGTAGCCGGGGAGCTGGCCGCCGGTCGCAGCCAAGGCAAGGGGGAACGACTGCACGCTGTCGCCGAAGAAATAGCGCCCCGTTAGAATGTTGCTGGCACCAAAATTCTGGTCGATTTTCGCGATCATGCTGGTCAGCCGATTGTAAGAGGGAGAAATGACCGAGGAATTTGGACACGGGGTGCTGGTCCCCCGATTCGGCGCTGGCCAAGGGTGCCGCGCCAGCAAGTCGGCGATCACTGGATTGCTAGCTTGGCTGGGGTCGAGTGATCCGTCAGGCGCGGTACCTACCGGGACACAGGCCAGAGTCACGACTCCTACCGGCTCCTGCTGACCTTCGTAGTCCAGGTAGAAGAACGTCTTTCCCTTCACAATGGGTCCGCCCAGCGAGCCGCCGTACTGGTTGTTGTGAAAAAGCGCTTTGGGCTGCCCTGCGCTGTTGAAATAGTTTCTCGCATCCAGGGCATCATTGCGGAAATATTCTGCCGCTGTCCCATGGAAAGAGTTGGTGCCGCTCTTGGTTACGATGTTGACGACGGCTCCAGCATTGCGCCCATACTCGGGTTCAAAGTTGGAGATGACGCGCACCTCAGCCACGGCATCGATGGGCAAAATTGTTGCCGGATCTCCGAACACACCTGCCTGGTTGATGGCTGGGTCGTTGCGATATCCGTCGTTCATATCCGTGCCATCGAGCAGGTAGTTGTTCGAACGTCCGCGTGCACCGTTCATAGAGAATTCACCAAAAGAACCGGGAGAATCAGAGATTTGGTCGGGAGAGCCAGCTACCCCGGGATTCAGGTAAATCAGCTTGGTGTAGTCGCGGCCGTTGATCGGAAGATCAGTCACGACGTCCGTGGTGAGAACACCGCCCATTTCATCGGTGGTGGTTTCCACCAAAGGAAGCGACTCGCCTGACACCTCGACCTTCTCTGTGACCTGCCCAGGCTTCAGCGTCGCGTCCACGCGCCTTTCGGCGGCGACATCAACCGCGACATTACTGGTGACTGAAGTCTGGAACCCGGTCTGAGTAATGGTCACGCTGTAGGTTCCGATGGGCAACTCAGGCACCGCATAGCTGCCGTCGGAGCTGGTCTGTGTGGTTCGCTCCAAGCCGGTGTTCACGTTCTTAATTTTGACCGTTGCACCACTCACCCACGCGCCGGTCACGTCGGTTACCGTGCCCAGAATTGTGCCGCGGAAGGTTTGCGCCAACAGCGGCGTTGCCGTGAGTATGATCGCGACAAGAATCAGCTTCGATCTCATGATCGTACTCCTCGTGTCACTGTTCATAACTACGCTCCATTCCTGCGCAAGCCCGAGCTTCGCAAATTTTAACGATTCATTTTGAGATAATTACAAAAGCCGGCAGTGAGGGATGTGATTGAAATCACATTAAGTGTATGAAAAATAGAGTTATTGCCATTCTGGTCTTGTTGGGCTCAGTGGCGGTCGCCGCAAGCGCACATGCGCAGACCATCGCATTTAGTTCCCTTTCCGTTTGTGGTTGGAAATCAGACGTTGCCCGCAGGTACCTATCAGGTTCAGCGTTTGCTGGGCCAACCCGTCGAAGCGGACCAAGTCGGAATGGTCGTCATCCGCGGCATCGTTTCGCACGAACTTGCTGATGCCTCTCACGAGGAGGTGGCGCTGGCTGCACTGCGCTACGTCGTGGCGCTTCGGGTTCCCGCGCGGTCTACCAAGGACCTTGTGACGATCAAGCCATGACCTTGCAACCTGTGATCTGACGCCGCAAGGCCAAGGCGAACGGGAACCATTAAATGCTGTACTTTGATTCTTTCGTGGTCAGGGCATAGATGTTCGCCAGGATGGTTTCTCGGAGCCGTCTACGTACAAAACCGAAATGAAAAAACGGAAAGCCCGCGTGCGAGTGAAAAACTGCGAGATGGTCTGCCCCACAAACTGGGAGGATGTGCCCATTGGCGGGAATCTTATAACGCAATCGTGAGTGGGTCAATCCGCACGAAAGCGATAGCAGGGAAAACTGCCGAAGAATGTCGCTCGCATTGTTTTCTTAAGCTCAGGAACCGGTGGTCAAAAAGGGTTTCGCCGAGCAGGGCGGCAAGTAAGTGACTCCGTTAGTCCAAAATTTTCGATTTTTGATGGTTCACTGGGTATAGGTTTTGAGCCAAACACGTCGTGCCCACTGTGCGGGTAGGCTCGGCTGAAATGGACTGCGGCGCTGCAAGGCAAGGTTTTGCCTTTACAGGTCAGGCGTATAATTTGGTATCTGGCGGACGAGTTGTGAGGTTCCGCTAGTCCTGCCGATCCTCTTGAAACCCAGCCCTGCACCTCGCTTCTCGTCAGCCAGTTTGCCGGAGGTGCAAGCCGATGGCAAGGGCACCAAGATGGGTTTTTGCATCTGTGCTGGCGATTGCGCTGGTGACAGCCCTGTCCTGCGGAACCTGCCCGCCGGTGCCATCCATTACCTCCATCTCGCCCGCCGCCGTGGCGGCCGGAGGCAGCCAGTTCGTCCTGACCGTCAACGGCGATGACTTTCGCCATGACTCGGTGGTGAACTGGAACCGCTCCTTTCTGGTGACAACCTTCCTGAGCACTCATCAATTGTTTGCTCTCATTCCTGCTGCGGACATCGCCCAACGAGGAACGGTGGAGGTCTTTGTGTTCAATCCACCAGAGGGCGGCACGAGATTTGTCTCAGGTGGGATCGGAGTGATGTCCACTACATCGTGCAGCGGGAAGACATCGAAACCGCCGTTTCCTTCACGGCCAAGCCGTGACCGCGTGGGCAGCCGAGCACACCCGCCATGAAATGTTGATGTACTTTCGAAAATCCGGGGAATAGACTTGTGCCCATCCCAATCAAGGAGGAGACGATGGCAACTGCAAGAATGCCGCAACCGACCGCCGATGACCCCGTGAAAGTTGATCCCAAGCATTACAAGGTTGAGTTCGAGAATGATCGAGTCCGCGTGCTGCGAATCAAGTATGGCGCGGGCGAAAAGTCAGTGATGCACAGCCACCCGGAAACCATTGCCGTGTTTCTGAATGACGCCCATGGCAAGTTCACCTACCCGGACGGGAAGACGGAGGACATCAACGCGAAAGCCGGGACGGTGCAGCACATGGACGCCCATACCCACTTGCCCGAGAGCCGGAGCAAGAAGCCATTCGAGGTCATTGCTGTGGAGTTGAAACGTTAAAGTCAGGCATTTCCACGTTTACAGGAGAGCGGGTTGGCTCCTGCTCTCTTTTTGCTGAATTGAGGTGTGGGTATGAAACGGCGATCCTTTCTTTATTCCTCTGGTGTGCTTGTAGGAGCCACCATGCTCGGATCGCATGACAGCCATGCCGATCAGACCTATGCACACGTGCGGCATGCAGCGTCGCTGATGACCGACTGCGCAAATCGCTTTCTCTCCGCGCTGGATGCCAATCAGCGCGGCAAAGCGACATTCCCTTTCGACGCCGACGAGCGCATGAATTGGCACTTCATTCCCAAGGAACGCAAGGGACTGCCCTTGCGAGAGATGTCGCCGTATCAGAAGCACGTCGCGAGCGCGTTACTAGCGGCTGGGTTGAGCCAGACGGGCTACATCAAGGCGGTGACGATCATGAGCTTGGAGGATGTGCTCAGAATTATCGAGAACGACAGTGGCGAGAACCGCAACCCTGAGAAATACTATTTTTCGCTGTTCGGTACTCCATCGGACAGTGGCACGTGGGGCTACCGCGTCGAGGGACACCATCTGAGCCAGAACTACACGGTAGTGAAGGGCGAGGTTGTTGACGGCCCGAGCTTCTTCGGTTGCAACCCCGCCGAAATTCGGGAAGGGAGGCGCAAGGGTCTTCGCACCCTAGCTGGGGAAGACGACCTCAGCATTGAACTGATCCGTACACTGGACGAACAGCAGCAGAAGGTGGCGATTGTCGAGCCAACCGCCTACAAGGATATTCTGACCGCCGCCAGCCGGAAAGCAGCCCTTAACGGGCAGCCGTCCGGTTTGTCTGCTTCCACAATGAACGCGACACAGTTCGACGCGCTCATGGCGCTGATGGAGGAATATGCCCGCAACGTGCCGGATGAACTGGCTGATCGTAGGTTGGCACAGATAAATAAGGCTGCCCGAAAGATCTACTTCGCTTGGTCGGGCGGGATCAAGCCCAGCGACCCACGCTATTACCGCGTCCACACGCCCTCATTCCTGATCGAGTTCGACGACACGCAGGACAATGCCAACCACATTCACTCCGTATGGCGCGACTTCAACGGTGACTTCGGAGAAGACCTGCTTCAGCAGCACTATTCCGCCAGCCACAACCAAGCAATCCTCGGGCACCGTGGAGA
>JASHSL010000569.1 GCA_030040855.1 Terriglobales bacterium | reverse complement strand
CGGATCTTGCCCGCGTGCTCCTGAATGATGCCGTAGGTGACGGACAATCCCAAACCCGTGCCGCGCCTCTGCCCTTCGCGGGTCATCTTGGTGGTAAAGAATGGGTCGTAAATCTTGCGAATGTGCTCAGGTGCAATCCCGGATCCGGTGTCGGAGACCACGACACTCACTCCCTCGCCGTTGGTGGTCGCGACGCGCAGCGTCCCGCCCCTGACCATGGCGTCCTTGGCGTTGAGAAACAGATTCAAGAACACCTGCTGCAATCTTCCCGAGTTACCGTGGATGACGGGCAGCGCTGGCTCGAGTTTCGCCTGAACCTTGACCTTCGAAGTTTTGAACTGAGGCTCCAGTAAGGTCAGAGTGTCGCCGATAATCTTATTTACATCGACATCGCTGAACTCCGTTCCCGTGGTGCGGGAGAAATTCAGCAGGTTGTTGACGATCTCGGAAGCCCGGAAGGTCTGGCGCGTGATTTTTTCAAGCAGTGCACTCTTGCGGTCGTCGCCCTGGAGTTGTTTGGAGAGCATTTGGGCGTAAGAAGAGATGACCGCGAGCGGGGTGTTGACTTCATGGGCGACGCCGGCGGCGAGTAAGCCAATCGAGGACAGCTTATCGGACTGCGCCAGTTGGGCTTCGAGCTCGATCCGTTCCGTGATGTCATCCATGATGATGAGCCGGCCAATGACGTTGAGCCTTTTGGTGACCAAGGGAGCAATCGCGACATTGACGATCCGGATTTCACCCGTCTTGGTTGCCAGGCGGAACTTATAGAGATTTTGAATGCCGGCATTCTGTCGCGTGCGGTAGAACTCTTCGACGAAAGCAAGGGGAAACACTTCTTGCAGCGGCCGGCTCACGGCCTGCCAGCGCGGCAGAGCGTACATTACCTCCATTTGCGAATTCCAAGACTCGATGCGATCCGCCAAGTCGACCGCCAACACCCCTACGTTGATCGACTCGACGATGTTCTCGTTGAAATCCTTCAAGCGCTCATATTCGGCAACTTTCTGCTCGAGGGAGGCATACAAGCGCGCGTTCTGAATCGCGATCGCCAGATAGCCGGCCAGGGTCTCCAGCAGCTCGATATCTTCGCTCGAAAGGAAATCCCCCTCGGCGGTCTTGCCCAGGCCAAGAACCGCCACCGTCTCATTCTGCACCCGGCAGGGAATGTAATAGTTCAAGTCCAGTTTGGCGATCGTCTCTTGCGAGCTTGGGGTTTCCCGCGGGACTTGGTGGGTGTTATCGAAGAACAGATGCCGCGCCTCGGGCCGGGGCGCACTGAGGAAACTCAAGTCCAAGCCGCGCGGCTGCCCCATGCCGAACGATTTCGCTAACTCGAAGACCTGAGCCGAGCCGGGGAAGCAGAGAAAGATGGCCATGCGATCGACGAGCAGGGTTCGCGACAGGCGATCGACGACGGCCGTGAGCATGGCATCGAGGTTCGTCTGCCCGCCGAGTTCCCGGCCAAATTCGGTGAGCGTCTTGCGGTAGTCGTAGCGCGTGAGATAGAACAACCGATCGATGCGCTCCTGGATCCATCTGCGAACCGGGTCGAACAGAAGGGCGGTGACGACGATGGCGAGCACCAACCCGGCCGGTCCCGTGCTCGGAACTCGCGCATGGACCAGCTCCGCAACTCCCCCCACCACGGCGAAGTAGGCCCCCGCGATGGCGGCGGCGGCCAGTGTGTAGGCCATGCCGCGCTTGAAGATCAGATCGACGTCCATCAAGCGATAGCGGAAGATGGCGTAGCCAAAGGTCAACGGCAGGATCCCAAGCGAGAGCACGGAGATCCGCATGGCACTCGTGGGCAACACGCCCAGCAGGTAGGGAACGACATAAAACAGGGTGAAGGGCGTGATGGCCAGGATAGTTCCCCGCGTCACCCACTTCAATTGCTGGCGCACAATGGGAGTGCTCGTTCGCCGGTATTTGTGTACGAGCACGGCAGCCGAGGCCAGGAACAGCAAGGCCAGATAGGCCAGATCCACCCGGTCGAGATTCCAACGCAGGATTTCACTCGCTCGCAGGAGGCGCAGGGCCAGGATGTGCGTGCCCAACAGCAGCAGCGCCGACGCATACACGCTGGGGATGACCGAGCGGTGCCGGCGCAGGAATCCAGGCCGCTCGGGAAAGGTCAGAGCAAAATGCAGAAAAAGCGCCGGCTGCAGCAGCCCTGCGGCCACATTGCCCCAATAGATCGTCCAGTCGAACGCGTTGAGTTTTCCGCTGTAGTGAAACGAATAGAAGATGAAAGAAACCAGGCAGAAAACATAAAAGTGAGTCGAATTGGGCGCCGTCCAGCGCCGCAGCATGACGTAGAGCCCGATCCCAAGATAGATCAAGCCAATGAGGCGCAGCCAGTTGTAGGAGGAACGCGCCGCCGGCTGGAGGATCACCGTGACATCGACCGGAACCGATTGGCGAATGAGGGAGTAGCGCGCCTTGGACCAGATTCCCTGGCCAAAGAGTTCTCGCATCCACTCGGCTGTGGTGCTGACCGCATGCTGGTCGACGGCGACCAGTTGATCACCGACCTTGATGCCCGCCCGCGCGGCCGGCCCCTCTGGCACGATGCGCTCGGCGATCAGACTGCGGTCGCGTTCTACCCACCAAGCGCCGTCATAGGGAATCTGGAACTCCCGGTCCTTTTGAAAGTTGATCCACCCAAGCACCATGCCTGCCGCCGTGAGCAAGGCGAGGAGAATCGCAGTGAACCGGGTTTGAAGGTCCTTGTCCATAGACTGCGTTGTCGCGGAGTGAAAAGCACTGGCCCGATTGAAATTCTGCACTTTCACTGCCACGGCGCTCGGCATGGGGAATCCGCTAACTGGCTCGCAGTCACTGGCTTCCACGATTATAGAGGCGCTTGGGGCGTAAATATACGTTTTTTAGGAAGTTTAATCTCATAATTGGTAAGCGTTTGGTTCGATTCAGCTTACTGCCGGGTCAGGTCGATCCAATCAGTTACCGCGGTCTCCCAACGGGGCCCTGTTAGAATCGGTGTCGCCGAGGTCATGACGAGGGCGGAGAAGATCATTGAGCGTGAGCACGGATTCTTGCTCGAAACCTACAACCGTTATCCGGTGGTTCTTGAGCGCGGCAAAGGTGTCTTCCTCTTCGATCTCGAAGGTAAACGGTATCTGGATTTTGTGGCCGGGCTTGGGGTCAACGCGCTTGGTCATGCCCACCCCCGCATTGTCAAGGCCATCCGCGAGCAAGCGGCCCGCGCCATTCACCTCTCCTACCTCTACTACAACGAATACCAGGGAGGACTGGCGGAAAGGCTCTGCCGGTTGTCGGGCCTCGATCGAGCCTTCTTTTCAAACAGTGGAACCGAGGCCATCGAGGGCTCCATCAAGCTCGCTCGTCTGGCGGGGCACCGCATCGGCGGCGATGCCAAGAGCCAGCTGGTGGCTCTCGAAGGCTCTTATCATGGTCGCACCTTTGGCTCGATGTCCCTCACCGGGCAGAGGAAATACCGCCAAGGCTTTGAACCCCTGCTCGAGGACGTGAAGTTTGTTCCGCGCAACGATCGTAGTGCTCTGGCCGCGGCGGTGAACCATCACACTTGCGCCATCGTGCTCGAACCTATTTTCGGGGAAGGCGGAATCCATGAGTGCTCGGCGGAGTTTCTCGCCCACTGCCGGACTCTAGCCGACCAGCACCGGGCGGCGCTGATTTTCGACGAAATTCAGTGCGGGTTGGGGCGGACAGGGACCATGTTCGCGTTTCAGACCTTCGGAGTGGTACCCGATATGGTGGCGATCGCAAAACCGATTGCCGGGGGCCTGCCGCTCGGGGCATTTCTGGCGAAGCAGGACTTTGCCTCCGCGATCCACGTGGGGCAACATGGGACGACGTTTGGCGGCGGTCCTCTGGCCTGCCGCGTCGCCCTCGAATACCTGGCCGTCGTCGAGGAGGAAAACCTGCTGGAGAACGTCAGGCGAGTGGGCGACTACCTTCACGGCCAACTGCAGCTTTTGGCGGCACGCTTCAGCCTTCCCGAACAGGCCCGCGGACGTGGGTTGATCCAGGGCCTCGAACTCGCGGTTCCAGCGCGCCCGATCGTCGAGCAAGCGCTCGCCGAAGGAGTGCTGTTCAACAGTACCCAAGACACGGTCCTGCGATTCCTGCCGCCGTTCCTGATCGAGGAGAAGCACGTCGACCGAGCGGTGCGTGTGCTAAAGAAGCTGCTCGGCCGAACCGGAGTCGCTCGCAAACGCGGCTGCGCTGCTCAGATAGCTACGGACAGTTAGCCAGAGCTAGCGCGGGACCTCGAGCATGCCGGAGCAGGCAATCGGGGTAAAAAAAGGGAGGGCAACGCGCCCTCCCTCACAGAAGCGACAGAGGCGATATACGATAAATAAGAGCCTTGACAGGAGCAAAGAGTTGTCTTTTCCGGAAAAGAAAGTCGCAGGCGAACGCGCCGTGGATACGCCAGCACAGTCTCCAGGTTTTCCCATCGAGGAGCGCTCGATCACTTTGGATGGAGCCCGGGTGCGTTTCCAGTGCGCAGGTGCGGGCCCCGCCCTGCTCTTGATTCATGGATTGCTCGGATACTCGTTTTCCTGGCGCCATACCATTCCGACGTTGGCCGAACGATTTACCGTCTACGCCCCCGACCTGCCGGGTGCGGGGTTTTCTGACCCTCCGCCGGGAATGGATTGCCGCTTGGAAGCATGCGCTGAGCGGCTCTTGCGCTTTATCGAGGCAACCGGCATCGAGAACTGCGACCTGGTCGGCACATCGCACGGCGGAGCGGTGGCCATCATGGCGGCCGCGCTCATTCCGCAACGGAGGCGGGCTTTGATCCTGGCTGCCCCGGTGAATCCATGGTCCGCGCGCGGCAGGTTCTTGAGTGTCTTGTTGAGCCGCGTTCTGCCCACCCAGGCTTTCCTCGGAGCGGCACCCAAGCTCAGAAGCCTGCAGGAATTCTATTTTCGACGATTGTATGGGGACCAACGGCGCATCCGACCGGAAACCGTCGAAGGCTACTTGAAGCCATTGCTGAGGCGCGAGCCGTTTCAATACGCGTTGACCGTGCTTCGCTCTTGGAATCGTGATCTCAGGCTGCTCGAATCCGCTTTGCCTCGGATTTCCCGGATTCCGACCCTTCTTCTCTGGGGCAGCCGCGATGGTGCCGTAGACCCGGCTTCGGCCATCCCCTTGAGTCAGCAGTTTGC
>JASHSL010000568.1 GCA_030040855.1 Terriglobales bacterium | reverse complement strand
CTGAAAAGCCCGATCTACATCCTCTACGTAGAGGTACAAGGCACTACTTGCCCCGCCGAGCGTCTGCGGCGATTTGGTACCAAAGGCGGGGTTTTCCTCGCTGAGAAAAATAATGGAATCGCCGATTTTGAGCTCGGCATGGTCGATCTTGCCGCTACCGGCCATCCGCATGCGTTCCTCGGCGCCGAGCGCCTTCTTGTAGAAATCGATCGCTTGCTCGGCATTGCGCACAAACAGGGACGGGGTAATGGTGTGAAACCCCTGGGGAATTGCTTGCTTAGCTTTCATCCGATCGCTCCTTAAGCCCGGCGTTAATCCAAGAAAACGAAGGCCTCATTGTACGCTGAGCCTGCGCTCGGGGACCATGAAAAGTTGTAAAAAGAGGGGTTTCGCCCAGGGCAGGGCGCAGCGCGAAGGCGAGCGCGCCGGTCCGGGGTTACGGCGTCCCGTATAACTTGCGGTACACGCTGGCGTTGCGCAGAATGTTCTCGACGTATTCGCGCGTTTCCGTGAACGGAATCGATTCCACAAACTCCTGCGGATCGCGGTACCGGCCTGCTCCCAACCAGTCTTCGACCCGATCCGTACCGGCGTTGTAAGCCGCCAGGGCATACTCGAAGCTGCCAAACTTATCCACCATGATGCGCAGGTATCGGGTCCCCAGTCGCAGATTCATGCTCGGCACAAATAGCTGGGTCGCGCTAAAGTGCTTCAGCTTTTCTTGTTTAGCAACTCCCTTCCCCACCTTCGGCAGCAGCTGCATCAACCCGACTGCGTTAGCTCGAGACACAGCATTGGGATTGAAAGCGGATTCCTGGCGAACCAGCGACGCCACCAGATAAGGATCCAGCCCATTGCGCGAGGAATAGGTCGTGAGATCCAGCCAGTAGGGCTTAGGAAAGAGAACCTCCCAATAGGAACGGGGCAAGCTGCCGAGGTCGATCGCGAAGTAATTGGGGATGGAACGCTTCAGGGTATCGATGGCGATGTCGTAGCGCCCCACCTCGGCATAGAGGCGTGCCGTCTCGGCCGCCGCCCAGTTTCCCTTGGTCTCTGAGGCAGCCGCGCTCAATTCGCGGGCGGCAAAGTCGACCAGAGCGCCGTTGGCGAGCAGCTCTGCTTTCTGCACCCGCAGGTTGTCCTCGGGTAATTCGTCGGCAGTGATCTTGTCGAAGGCATTGATCGGGGGCACGCGATCGAGCAAGGCATAATGCTGGGGATGGGGACTGGCCTTGAATTTCCCCAGCCTCTCGCGGGCCAGCTCACCATGGTAGTAATTGCGATATCGCTCGGAAAGCTTCTGATAACAAGCCTGCGCCAGCGAGGCATCATGGTCCTCTTCGGCCAGTCGCCCGCGCCAATAGAGGGCCGCAGGAACCTCCAAGGAAGTCGGATACAGGGCAATTTGGTCCTCGAAGCCCTTCTTGGCTTCGTCCGTTCTCCCTTGCCGCAGGCTGAGCCATGCGACCTTCCAGTGCGCGTAGGAGGCGTGCTCTCCCTTGGGAAAGCGCGTCTCGAGTTCGCGATAGGAATCGATCGCCCGGTCCAAGTCGCCCCGCAGAAGGTAAACGTTGCCGGCGGAAAGCAGGGTCTGTTCGAGGTACGGGCTGGTCGGGTAGGAGCTCCGCAGCTGGTCCACGAGACGAAGAAAACTGTCGTCATCGTTCGCACTGCGCGCCAGTTCTGCGAGATTGAACAGGCGCTCGGCAGCCAGTTCCGGCGTGGAACTGGGAATGGCCTCGAGAGTGCTCTTGGCTTCTTTGAGCTGGCCGGCGTGCCGCAAGGCTTCGGCCCGCTCCAGCTCGAGAAGCGGGCGCTCGGCCGGGCTGACGGCCCCGATTAGCTCACCATATTCCTTCGCCGCCTGGCTGAACTGCTTGCCTTTCGCCAATAAATCCGCCCGCATGCGTCGTGCCTCCGGGCTGACGGGCGCAGCCCCCACGGCGGCAGCCAACCCCGTCAGATCGCCTTCGATCTCGTGGGTTTCCCCGGCGAGCGGCATGGTGTAGTACAGATTCCGAAAAATGGTCAGCGCTTTGGCGGGCTGGTGGTCGGCCTGATAAGCCCGGCCCAGGGCAAGCTCCAGATCCGCCCGGACGGGCTGGCGATCGGCTTCGAGCACTTCAGTCGCGTCGCTAGGTCGACCATCCGCAGTCAGGGCGTTGGCATAAGCAACGTGAGCGTCCCGCCGCAACAGCGAGTCGGGATAGTTCTTGTCAAACGCGCTGAGGGTCGCAATGGCTTCGGCGAGGCGGCCGGTCTCGAGGTACGCCGTGCCCAAATAATAATTGACATAATCGCTGATCTCGCCGGCGTGCGGCTTCGCCCGATTGAGCGGGTCGATCGCTTGCGCATAGTTACGATCCATAATGCGCGCGTACCCGAGGACCAGCCAGGCCAAGGCGCCGGCATCTTCCCGGGCATGGCGCACGGCATAGGCTTGCACTCCGGCGTAGGCGGCAGGCGTGCGGTCCTGAAACAGCTGCCGCGCCATCGGCCTCAGGCTGGAGGAGGCCACAAATGCCTGATGGGTGCGGCGCAGGCTGGGTGAAGAACGTCTGCGCCTTCTGGGGGAGGCAGCATTTTGCGCAGCCGGCTTGCGGGTGGACTGGGGCTTGGCCGTGGCGGAACTGGTCGCGCTTTGACCCAGCCCGAGGCTTGCGCTCGCAGGAAGCAAGGCGAGAATGAGAATGGCAGATAGATGAAGCCGCGGGACCACTTTGGCTATTATCTTCGATTTTTGCCGCTAGCCGTCGGCCAAGGTGTTTCCCAAGCGGATGCGGCGAACAGCCCGGGTTCTAGTGGTGGAAATTCGGGCCGAGCAGCGAGACATCGTCATCCACCAAGCATCGGATCATTTCGCTCACGAAATAATCTTTGCCGGCGGCCGCCGTATTGCCGTAACGCTTGAGGTAGGTAGACCGGCTCTTTTCAATATCGTCCTTTAGCCGATCATAGAGGTCCCGGTTCTTGCGTCCCTCGGCCACTTTAGCCTGGTTATAAAGTTTGATCTCGTCCATCAAGAGCCAGGCAAAACGCTGCGCTTTGCGATGGATCTCGGCATCCTGCACCGACATGTCCGCAAACTCATCCTTGGCCGGAGCTGCGGCTGCTGCAGCCGCCGACGGGGCCATGGCCGCCATCACGGGCGCAACCACTTCCGGACGCGAGGAGACGGCGTGCATGGGCGCGTGCCCGGCAAAGGGATCCGAGTAGGAAGGCATGGCTGGCACGGGTGCGGGTGGGGCTTCGCTGGCCGCCTCCGCAGTTCCCTCTTTCGCCGCCTGCTTGCGCAGGGATGCGACCTCCAGCCAGGCGCTGGTCGCTGCCACCAGCAACTCCAGGGCGGCGGCATCCATCTTCCCGGCGCTGTCCCTTCCGCCGTCCGCATAGACCAGAGCGGCGATCTTATCTTTCAGCGGAAGCGGGAGCAGCAAGACCTGTTGGTCGGCCGGCGCGCCAAACTGCGAGATGAAATTAGGATCCATCTCGGCCACGTGAGAGCGGACCGGGACTCTGCCTTCGAGCGCGCGCGCGGGCAAGGGGGCGCTTACCTCCAGGCTGAAATCTTTGAGGTTGTCGTTCTCAAAGCCGCGGCCTTGCCAACCCGCGGCTGATCCGGCCTTGACCACAAACAAAGCGGCGCGGCCACAGTAGCGGCTGGTGCCCTCGAGCAACGCACGCAGGATTTCTTTTTGCGACGAGCCCGCATGGATGAGCGCGATCGCCTTCAGCAAATCCTCGGCACTGCTCGCAGGCGAGCCGAAGGAATTCGTCAATTGCGGCTGAAGTTCGAGAACTCGCGCGGTCAACGCCTCACGCAGGCGCGGCAGGTAGGCGTCGAGGACTTCGCCGACCACGTTGTCTAAGATTGTCCGAACGTCGCTGTTGTCTGGCATTCCCGCACTGACCCTGGAGTGGAACCGGCACCGCTCCCGATTCCCCCGTAATGTCCTGATTATAGGGCTAGTTTCGTTCCTTGGCTGGTGACTTTAGTACTTACGAGCCGGCCGCTGGGAAATTAACCCCGAGCGGAGCTGACCAAGATCCCGCCCGCTGCGTCTAATCCGCTAACCACAGGGGCCGGACAGCAGAGTACAATAGCTGTTTTGCCGTCTGCGGCACGAAAATTGTTGCATCGGACAAGAAATGAATGCCATCCAAGCAAAGATAGGTGAGCCTCCCGTCAGTGACGAGCTGGCGCTGGTGCAGGCTGCTAAAGAGGGTGACGTTGGAGCCTTTGAGGAGTTGGTCCGGCGCTACGATCGGAATGTGTTCCGCATTGCGCAGCACATCACGCAGAACCGGGAAGATGCGGAAGACGTGGTGCAAGACGCGTTCCTCAAGGCGTATGGAAACTTGAATCAGTTTCAAGGCCAGTCGAAGTTTTATACCTGGCTGGTGCGCATCGCGGTCAACGAAGCGCTGATGAAGTTGCGGCGACGGCGGCCGGAACGCACCGTTTCCCTCGATGAAGACGTCAAGACCGAGGAAGATTCGCTGCCGCGCGAAGTCGCGGATTGGGGCCCCAACCCGGAACAGCAGTACAGTCAGGCGGAGTTGGGAGAAATCTTGACCCGGACGATCCAGGGCTTGCCAGCGAGCTTTCGCACGGTGTTTGTATTGCGCGACGTCGAAGGTCTATCCACCGAGGAGACCGCTTCGGCGTTGGACCTCAGCATCCCGGCCGTGAAGTCTCGTTTGCTGCGGGCACGGTTGCAGTTACGAGAGCGCTTGAGCCGTTACTTTCAGCGGCGCCCGGGCGCAGACGGGACAAAACATGAGAGCGGAGATGGCACCCAGTGAAATGCTCTGAATTCCTGCATGAGCTGACCAACTACCTCGACGGCATGATTGATGACCGCACCAGGGCCGAACTCGAGGACCATCTCGCTTGGTGCCACAACTGCTACGTGGTTTGCGACACCACGAAAAAAACGATCGAGATCTATCGCGACTCGAAGCTTTATGAGTTGCCCGAAGATCTTCGCACCCGCCTTCGTACCGCCATCGTCTCCAAGTGCCAGGCCCGAAAAAAAGCCGGGCCGGAGCACGCCTAGGGAACTCTTCCCTCCTCGAAAAGGCCGTCGCGAGGGGTATTTTCACGGTTTTCCCGGGGCTTCGTCGGGCTCTTCCAATCCATTCTTTTAGAAGGACTTCCTGCTGCAGGCGCCGCCACGCTGTGCGGCCAAGACTTCGGGCGCGAGAGCAGAGGAACCTTTTGGAGCATCGCGGAATCTAACCAAATGGTGGAAAGTAGATGCGGTTGGGGATTTTCGCTTGAAACCGCGCGTCTCCGGCCTTGGGGGAGAGGGTAGGATGTTGGGCAAATTTTTCGATCGATTTCTTGGTTGCTGGCACCGCCATTACAGCTTTCCGATCACGATTCGCAGCGGCTCGCGCCGGATTCAGGCCGCCTCACTAACTGGCACCTACGTTGTGTGCCTCGACTGCGGCAAAGAGTTGCCCTACGACTGGCAAGAAATGAGGGTAATCGCCACGCCCGAGGAAAGGCGCGAGTACTTGCGTTCTCTGGCGGCCAAGGAAGCCGCCTGATCTTCGACCGAATTCGAGCATCCAACAGCCGCGATGAGATTCGCGGCTTGTGTTTTTAAGGACCCGGCGCGCAATTTGTCGTGCCGTCCCGGCAGACTAACAGCCTAGACCCGAATCTCGGCTAGTAAGTCGATTGTCCACCCCAACTCTATGGACCAGTCAGAGATGGCAAAGGCCGCGCTCGTCCGCACGGCCTTTGCCATCTGGGTGTTGAGAACCCTGTGTCTGGTTAGTTGTTGTTGCCGTCGTCGCGGCGCTTCAGAGTCGGACGATCGTCGCCGCTCGTCGACTGGTCGTTGCCATTCGGAGATGAAGCCCGCCGCAGGCTGGGCTTGTTCCCGTCTTTGTGGTCGGTCAACTTGCGCCGGTTTTCGATCTCCGCCAAACGAGCTTTCACATCGTCGAATTCCGAAGTGCTGACCACATACTCCGGCCGGGCTGGCAGGATCGTGGCAATCTCCTTCTGCGAAACCTCGATGCGCTCCGGTGTCTGCGGGTGGCTGGCAAAGGTCTTGTCCATAAATCCTGGTTTCTTTTTCTCCTCTGCCTGCACCTTCTCGAAAAAGCTGATAAAGGCTTGCGGGTCGTAGCCAGTCTTGTAATCGTATTGCAGGCCAAGATAGTCCGCCTCTGCCTCAAAACCCCTTTGGAAGCTCATGAAGGCGACCGGCAATCCCAAACCGGCGGCGTTATACACCGCGTATCCGATGCCGCCACCCACAAAAATCAGGGGAATCGTAGCAATGCCGGCATATTGCGAGCGGGTCAGCTGGCGGGTGGCATGCCGCGCGCAGACGTGAGCAATCTCGTGGGCCATCACGCCCGCCAGCTCGGCTTCCTCGTCTGCCGCTAGAATAATTCCCGAGTTGATGTAAACGAATCCGCCGGGAAGCGAAAATGCGTTGA
>JASHSL010000567.1 GCA_030040855.1 Terriglobales bacterium | reverse complement strand
TCAAGCCAGATCACGCCCGCCCCCGTAAGAAGCAGCTCAAACGTTGAGCGCACGAATTGTCCGCCCAGGGATGGAAGGAGCCGAATCTGGTGGATCTGATGGTATCGCCCTGCCATATCGGAGTTCAGCCGGCTATGAAAATAGCGGTCGCCAAGGCGAGGAATCTTCTCCTGGAATGCGATTCGTAAGCGTGCCTCCAGCCGTCGCCCGATGCCGAGCAGGCCCGAGGCAATCGGGAATTCCAGCATGAGCAGTGCGGCCAAAAATCCAACCACGGCGCCGATCAGAGCCATGCGCTCGGCCGGCGCCCCGAGTCTGTGACCAAGGTCCAGGAGGCCGCGAAAAAGTAACGCCTCGATCATGACTCCAATGCTGGCCGCTAATAGCGCGGCAGTAATCGAGGCCGGAGTCAGTGCTCCATCCGCTTTCAGCAATCGAAATAGCTCAAAGTAGGGCTTGGTTTGCGGTTGTTGCAAGGCCGCAACGAGCTCGGGCGAGATCGCTTCATCCCCGTCCTCCGCCTGCACCGGCACGAACTTCCGTGCCGATTCATGACGGCGGCCGCTGGCGTGCACCAGCACCGCTCCCCGGAAATATATCTGCTGCGTTCCATCTTCTGCTGCCGGTGCTTCCCTTATGGACCAGAAATGCGCCGGAATGATGGACGGCTTCGCGCGATCCGCGGCGTGCGAATCTTCGAAAAACCGTTCGACCAGGTTGCTCGCTTCCGAACCCCGCCTCAGACTGCGTGAGGCTACCAGCGCTTCGACAGTTCGAACCGAGGCCTCCAGCGTCGCCAGGGCTTGCCATCCCTTTTCGGCCGCCGCGCTTTCGGATAACTGAGCGGTCTTGCCCGTTGAGCATCCCAAGTCCGCGAGCTTCCGGCGAAGAGGCTTGAGGAACTTTTCCGACGTCGCCCACTCCTTCCAGACATCAAGAGGAGCGAGTTGAGTGTGTGCATGCAACGTCGATAGGAACTGCTCACGACTCGGCCAGCGCCTTCCGGTAGCTGGGTCCATCACTTGCACAAGCGGTCCATGCTTTCGCCACACGAGGACAAAATGCGTCATCCCCGTCGCCAATGCGACGACGGCGATCGCCGGCAAAGCTTCGGTCTCTTCGAGCAGAAGATAGTCCGCGGGAACCATAATCTGTTCGGCTTCGAGTCCAAGCCGCACAGCGATCTCCTCCATCGTGTCGATGGACGTTCCGTCCACATCGGTCTGGCAGGCTTCACGCAAGCGACCGTAGCTGACCGGAATTCCGAATCCTTCTAGCAGACACTTCAGCGAGGCCGGCCCGCAATCCGTAGCCGAGGTCTGGACCACCTCGGGCACCAGCCACCGGCGGTTTCGTCTCATGGCAGCGCCTCATGTTGAACCGCAGCAACCTGTTTCGAGCCACCGAAGCCTCTGCCAACTACACGAAGGACAAGCGAGGCAGGAGAGATGCGTTCTACCTGCACCTGCACCGTGCCGGGAAGGCCGTGCTGCATGGGGATCCGGCTCGCAGAGTTCGGATTGACCGCGAGTTCCACGCGAATTCGTCCGTCGCGCACTTCACTGGCAACGTGCGTGACTGTGGCGTTGATGCTGCCGTACTCAGTCCAGGGAAATCCTTCCAGCCGCAAACGAGCCGGTTGACCCGGCTGGATCCGTCCGAGTGCATCGGCAGGCTGGAAGTTCGCGACAATCCGCAGATCGCCCGTGGGAACAACGGCAGCGAGTTTCTCGCCCTCGCGCACCACGCTTCCTACCCGCACATTGGCGACTTCGCCCAGCCTACCGTTCACCGGGGCGCGAATCAGCCGCCGGTCGACCTCATCTTGCAGACGGTTGATCGAAGCCTGGGTCGTCGCTTCTACGCCGCGCAAGCGGTTGACCTCACTCCTCAGGCCTTCCAGATGGGCCTGCCGATCCTCCGCGTCCGTAAGCCGCTGTTGTTCCATCTTGCTCACCGCAAGTTGCAAGCTGTCGGCTGCCGCGCGCCGCTCTGCGGCATTGGCCTGCGCCCGCTCGAAATCCGCTTTCGCCAGCACACCGCTTGAGTACATCTGGCTGAGGCGCTGCGCTTCCGACTCGGCCAGATGCGCCGCCGCATCCGCTTCGCGAAAGTGAGCGCGAGCTTCGTCCAGCGCGATCGACGCCGTCTGCTGTTCCTGATCCGAAGCGCGTTGCTCCGCGGCGATCTGATCTTCGAGCGAACGGATCTGCGGCCCCAGCGCTCCCAGCCTCGTACGTTCCTCGGTCAGTTGTAACTTCTGCATGTCGGCATCGAGTTCGACCAGCACCTCACCCTCCCGTACCTCGCGATCCAGGGCGAGGGTGCTCGTCACGACGCGGCCACTGTATTGCGACTCAACCGGATGCGCAGCGCGATCCACTTCCAGATCGGCTGTCTCGCTGACGGCATAGACTGCAACCTGGGCCCGTAAAAACCACGCGATCCACAAAGCCAGTAGGACTGCCGCGATCAGCAGTCCCCACGTATCGCGCTTAAATGTCTCGGATTCGAGAAAACGCTCCGAGCGGAAAAAGGGACTTGGCATCGTTGATCTCCGTTCACCACTGACTGCTGCGAACCATAAACATACCGGCGTTAGCAGGCCAAGTTTCTCAGCCGCAACATATTAGCGCTGAAATGGTCCCCGCCGGAACCGGTCTTGCAAAATCGTTTCCTCGCTGCTCCGGCACCCCCGAAGACGGCGCCGCAAAACGTAGTGCGTGCGAAGAAGAAAAGCTGCCTTCCGGGCGGCTTTCTTGGTTGTCTTGTTGGCATTCGCTTTGGGGAAGGCTTCCGGGCCCCTAATCCCTAGCTCTTACTCAGCCTACTTTGATGACACCGGCCTTCACATTCGTCTTGGTCTTCATGGCTGCTCTCCTTTCGTAGATTTTGTCACCGCTCTCACGTGTCTGTTGCGTTCTGCCGCCGTGGCCGCGTGACGCTGGCCTTGGTTTAGGCTGGAACGATTCCATGTCCGGCCTTCACATTCGTCTTGGTCTTCATGGCTCGTCTCCTTTCTTAGATTTTGTTACCGCTCTCATGCTTCGCTTTGTCCTAGGTTGTCTGTTGCGTTCTGCCGCCCTTGTCGCCCGCTGTCAGCCTTAATTAGGAACGACTCTTGATCCCGCCTTCACATTCGTCTTGGTTTTCATGTCTTCTCTCCTTGTGCGCCGGTTAAACCGGCGAGGTGTAGTGAATGAAAAAGTCATACGAATGTGAACTAGCGACCCACATCGGCCCCGACTAGCTCTACCGGTTCAGAATGAATGCTCATTTGCCCGCCAGCATCTCGTACAGAATCGTCCCAAAACAAAAAAAGTGCGTCGCCGGTTGCCCTGCACCTGGCTCCGGAGACATGTAGCCCACAGTCACCATCACCGCTCCCAGTTCGGTTTCACTGGCCGCCGTTCGCCCATTATGCGCTCCGGTCTCAAGTCAAGCGACTGAAAACACAGAGTTAAACGGCATCGTCCGGATTCTTCGTGCCAGCACGATTTTTTTTCTTTCAGCGTGAGCCAATTTGCCTGCCGTTGTCACTTTACGGGATGAAGGCAGTTACAGAAGAGAAAGGAGGAGGCCATGAAAACCAAGACGAACACTAAGGCAGGCACCAAAGTAACATAACCGGCGGAGCCAACGAGCTAACTGGCTGGTGCACCACGTGGGTGCATGAATCTTGCACCTCGACGATAAAAATACCAACAAGGCTGGGCCGGTCGCCGTTGAGCAACGAGCGGCAGCCCAGCCCGGTGCTTCCGAGAGCCGAGCCCGCAAGACGGACACCAGCACGGCGCGTTCTTACGGTTCACGTTCGCAAGACTGCAAGACTCATATTCAGCTTTGTACAGCGCGCCGCCCCGCTGTTTTACTACACGGCGACAACACACAACCCACCAAATTTGCGGCCCTGCTAGCCCTTGAGGTCCAGTCCGATGTAGACCACACCCTGTAAACAGAACGGAGTGAAAACGAAGGGTTGCACCAAACGAAACGGAGCATGATCAAACCCGGAATCCACAACAAGGCTGGGCACATCGCCGTTGAACCTGCAATGCCCATCCAACGCTTTGGCGACGGCCCGCATTAGCGCAATTTTGCGTATTCGACTTTGGCTTCCTTCAGTATAGGGATGTCCGGGTCGGCGTCTTTCCAGAGGGTGAGGAAGTCTTGGTAAGCGGCTTTGGCTTTAGTGGAATCGCCAGACATTGCGTAAGCTCGGCCGACCTGAAGATGTGCCAGTGCTCCAGTCACAAAGTTCACAACGATACCTGGGTGGTCCAGAAGTTTCTGGAACTCGGCGGCTGCCGCTGTGCCGTTGTGCAGCAGCAGGTAGGCTTGGCCGCGCACGTAAGCTGGGTACACATAGTTGATGACAACTCCACCTGCCAGGCCCAGTTCGTAGGGAGCAGCGGGTTCCAGATCCACTAATGATTGCGAGGAATTGTCCTTGCCGACGTCGATGGCAGCCTTGATCGTCGGCAGCCAGTAGAGCTTCATCAACGTATTGCTTGGGTAGGTCTTCTCCAGTTCTTCGGCCAACACCTTCGCTCGGGAAGCATCGGCGGCGCGAGCCAGCGTAAGGGCTGCTACCACCTTTACGTCCCGTCCCGACGACAACGCCAAAGCTGCCGCGACTTCTTGCCGTGCCGCCCCTAGGTTGCCCAACTCCGCTTCCCGCAGCGCAGCATTGACCTGCCACAACGCTGCCGTTTCCTTCGAGTCGGCGCGGACAGCCGAATCCACTGCTCGCCGGGTGTAGTCCCGCGCCTTGCTCATTCGTCCGTAGTATGCTTCCGTGTCCGACTGCTCCGACAGAAGCCCGTCTTCATCTCCGGGCTTGCCCGCACCCCATGCTACCTGCTGCTCCATCTGGGCGGCGTCCCGCCGCAGGAAGGCGAGATAGTATATGTTCATGCGCAGTATCCCACCATCCAGCTTGCGTGCCAATGCCTGATCGAAGGTGGCCTTGGCTTCATCTAGCCGGTTCAGGAGGATGTAAATTAACCCCAGACTCTCATAGTTGATGACATTATCAGGTGCAAGCCGTAATGCTTCCTGATATTGTGCCAGAGCTTTGTCATATTGCCCCTTGTCACAGTACCTCGCGCCCAAGTTGGAGTGAGGAGTCTGGGCACGAGGGTAGTTGGCTGTCCAGAGTTCGTAGGTCTCTACCTCCTTGTCCAGTTCCCCTGTGGCGCTAAAGTATGCCGAACTGATCCCCAGCTTCTCCCGTTCTGTGACCCGGTCGCGTAGTTGGTAGGCCTTGGTGGCATATTCGAGCGCCAGCGACGGTTGCGAAAGATTGTAATAGACATTTGACAACGAGGCATATGCCATAGGGAAGTCAGGGTCGAGTTCAATTGCCCGCTTAAAAAACGGAATGCTCGGAGCGTCTCCCTTCTCTCGTTCCACTCTGAGGCCCATGCTGTAGTTTCTAAGCGCTTCAAGCGAAGATGTCGTTGCCTCAATCGGAACATCAAACTTCTGCACCGAAGGCAGCGATTCTCCCAGCCTGCCGCGCAGACTGGAGGAGGCTCGACTCAATACCTTCAGAACGTCTTCCTTGCTGGTGGCCTCGCCTTGTTCTCTGGCCAAGGTGTCGCCCGTGCTGCAGGCGACTGCACTCAGGTCAAGCAGATAATGGCTGCCTAGGCTCGAGATGGTTCCGCCCAGCAGCGCCTTGCTGCCCGTGCGCAAGCAAAGCTCACGGCCCACATCCGTGGTGATGCGTTCGTTCGCACCGCGACCCATCATGCGCAAGGTCTCGCTGACCTTCCGGTCGGACACTATGTTCAGAAAAGGCGATTGTCCCAGTTCCACAGCCAAGGCCTGCTTCAGAGCATCATCAAAAACGGCATCCCCAGTCTTGTTGGCGAAGTCGGCCAGAACGATGGTGTCTTTCTCGGTCAGGGGCTTGGCGCGGTGAGAACGATAGTAAAGACCGCCAGCTATCAATGCGATAACCACCGCGACCGGGGGAACCACCGTGTTCCAGAGGTTTCTCTTCGCCGCTTGGATCCCCCTTTCCCGCACTGCGGGTACTGATCCAGAACTGGCGGCGGGCACGCGCGCCGTCTCCGTGTCCCGCTTCACTCGTTGCAAGTCCGTTCGCATGTCCGCTGCGCTCTGATAGCGGAGGTTGCGATCTTTCTCCAGCGCCTTGCTGATAACGTCTTCCAGCTTGGGCGGGATGTCGCGGTTGAAGCGAATTGCGGGCGGCGGATCGGAGTCTAGGATGGCTTTGAAGATCAGACCCGAACTTTCGCCCCGGAAGGGGAGTTGGCCGGTCGCCATCTCGTACAGCACCACTCCGAAGGAAAACAAATCTGTACGCGCATCCAGCTGCTTCGCCCGCACCTGCTCGGGCGACATGTATGCCACCGTCCCCATCATCACTCCCGGACTGGTCAACTGCGCTTGCTCGGTTGCGCCCTCCAGCGTGTCCGCAGCCTGCTGGCTCGATGAGCTGTGAAGTGTGATCAGCTTCGCCAATCCGAAGTCGAGCACCTTCGCATGTCCGCGTCGAGTCACGAAGATGTTTGCCGGTTTGATGTCCCGATGAATAATCCCCGCGACGTGCGCCGCGTCCAGCGCGTCGGCAATCTCGGTCGCGAGCGAAAGAGTTAACTCCGTCTCCATCGGACGGCCCGCGATGCGGTGCTTTAGCGTCATGCCATCCAGAAACTCCATGGCAATAAACGGCTGGCCCTCGTGCTCGCCGATTTCATAAATCGTGCAGATGTTGGCATGATTCAGTGCCGAGGCGACCTGCGCTTCACGCTCGAAACGAGCCAGGGCTTGTGCGTCCTTGATAACTTCTTCCGGCAAGAATTTCAGAGCAACAAAGCGGTGCAGCTTTATGTCTTCTGCCTTATAAACAACCCCCATCCCGCCCCCGCCCAGCTTGTTCACAATGCGATAGTGCGAGATGGTCTGACCGATCCACCGGTGCGCGCTACCAGAATCCGACGACGAAGGTGCCGGGAAAGCCGCGGTCGCCGCAACGTGCTTGCCCGGGTTGTGGGGAGCCGAAGCGATCGCCGGAGAGGATTCCAAAAAGCTGGATCGGACATCGTCGCTGGAAGCAAGCAGAACCTCGACTTCCTGCCGCAGCGATGGGTCAGACGCACAACAGCGATCGAGCAGAGCAGACCGCTCGCCAGGCGCAAGCTCCATCGCCCGTTCCAGCACATCGCGTATCTCCTGCCATCGCTCCGGCGTCATGCGTCTGTCGCCTTGCTGATCTCGTGATGTAGCCACACTCTCGCCGAGGACCAATGCCGCTTCACCGTCGCCGGCGAAAGCCGGAGAAGCTTCGCCGTTTCGTCGATGGAAAGTCCGCCAAAGAAGCGTAGCTCGACGATCTTGCTCTGCTGCGGATCGAGTTTGGCCAACTCGCTTAGCGCATCATCGAGCGCGACCAGGTCGAGGTTCTTGCCCTTGAAAGCCAGCCCTTCATCCAGTTCCAGCTTGAT
Organism: Terriglobales bacterium; assembly: GCA_030040855.1. Classification (GTDB taxonomy): domain Bacteria; phylum Acidobacteriota; class Terriglobia; order Terriglobales; family Acidobacteriaceae; genus JAFAGX01. The sequence goes on along the minus strand of JASHSL010000567.1, from coordinate 4,220 downwards.
GCCGCCATCCCGCTTGGCACGGCGATGGCCGCGGGCATATTCGACCAGAATCTGCCGCATCAGCTGCGCGCAGATCGCCACAAAATGCGCGCGATCTTTGAACTCCGCGGCGCCTTGTTTTTCTAGCCGGAGATAAGCCTCATGTACCAGGGCGGTGCTTTGCAGGGTGTGGTCGGGACGTTCCCCGCGCATGTAGTGATGAGCCAGTCGCCGCAGTTCGTCGTAAACCAGCGGCAATACGGCGCGCAAGCCTTCGTTGTCGCCGGCTTGCCACTGCTCCAAAAGCAGAGTGATCGATTTCGGCGAAAGGGGCGACACTGGCTGCTCTTCCCACCCAATTGGGTACATAACATAGCCGCGTTTCCGGTCTCAAGTCAAGCGACTGAAAACACAGAGTTAAACGGCCTCGTCCGGATTCTTCGTGCCCAGCACGATTTTTTTTCTTTCAGCGTGAGCCACTTTGCCTGCCGTTGTCACTTTACGGGATGAAGGCAGTTACAGAAGAGAAAGGAGGAGGCCATGAAAACCAAGACGAATGTGAAAGCCGGTACCCGCCCCATTACTTAAGTAAGATTCAGGGACATTTGGGCTTACTGGTGGTTGCCCAGTCATCCAGAAGATTACCTCACGGTCTCAAAGAAATTGTGGACCCGAAACATTCAGACCACACTACGGATTTACGGTTGCCAGTACGACGAGTCGCAGGCATATTGCCGTGTCGAGGAGTGGCTGGAGGCAAAAAATAAGACGATGCGAGCAAACCGGAACTGGCGGCCAGGCGGGCATAACAGTTCGCCTGCCAATGGCTGCTTGATGAACTGGGTTGCAAACGACATACCCTTAAGCGATCACCGCAAGCGATCACCGCGAGCGCTGTCTGCGTGGTTCGCGTGGGCCCCCTGATTCAGGGTGAGCCGGGGAACCCAACGCTAGATCAATCTCCTTGACCCTGCCATTTAGGTTCGCACCAGACGACCCGGAATCAGTCGCCTGGTGCCTGTGCTGCGGTGATTACGATTATGCGTACAGAGCTAAGCTGCTGTTGTTAGCATGTCCTTGAGCTTCTTCGGACTCAGCGTCCTTGCCTTTGAGGTAGGCAAGCGTTACGTCCAGCGATTCGTGACCGAGCCGAATGCGAATCGTGTTTACTGAGACGCCTTCCTCGTGCAGAGTGTCGGCATAGGTTTTGCGAAAGCGGTGAAGTTCAGCGCTTTCGACGCCAGCTTTCTTAGCGATCGCTTTCAGCTTGCGCAGGAAGTGCCCATTGGGGTTCCCGTTTCCGTTTGGAAATACCAGATCGTGTGGCTGGGCATTCCGCTCTCGCATTCTGTTCGTGATCTTCCAAACCAGCTTCGCCGGGATCGGAATGAATCTGTCCTTAGCAGACTTCTTTTTCTTCTTCCCTTTGAGACGGAAATGCCGCCAAGGCTTCGGTTGGACGTGCAGTGTGTATTTCTCCCAATTGAAGTCCGCGTACTCAGTGTTCTGCATCTCGCCATCCCGAATACCAGAATTCAAGAACATACCGTACAGTAATTTCTCTTCGTCGTCCATGACCGCAAACATGCTTTTGAGTTCCTGCTTCGTGTAGGGCTTCGGTGGCTTTTCGGCGTAGTCGAGTTCTGCCAGGATTTTGCCGGCGGTGAAAATGTCTCGTGTACGCAGGAACGTGTTCAGGGTTTCGAAGATGTTGTGAACGGTGCGGTCATCGAGGTCGCTCTCATGGTCTCGTAGGAATTTCACGTATCGCAGAAGCTGCTTGCGGTCGATCTGGTCTACGAACCGCAGGGTCTGCTGCGCAGTGAAATCGAGGAAGAATCCGAGGCGGTAGTTGTAAGCTCGCAGTGTTTTTTCGCTCTTTCCTTGTCGGTCTTTACCCTGGAAAAGCTGCAGATCGGCGAACCACTGATGGACAGCGTCGGTGATTTTCGTCCGACCAGATTCCTCTCGGTCCGGAATAACGGGGACGTTGGCAGCGAGAGCTTCAAAATATGCCTGCCTGCGATCCCGGGCGGCAACTGCCTTATCGACGTCCTCACCCACGGGTTCCCAAGGACGGGTGCCGTCAGCCAGCGAATACCGCAGGAAATACGGACCGGCGAGATCGGTCGGTCGGCGCCCACGTCCGAGATTGACTTTCTGGTAGCGCCGAAATTTGCCCCTGCCAACCTGCCTATAAAGTGTGACTGCCATATTGCCTCCAGTGCCTATACCGCGCTGGAAGCAAAATGATTGAAATTTGGTAGTCAGCTGGTAGACACGTACTGTAAATAGCAGAAACTAAAAGTCTGGCGGAGAGGGAGGGATTCTAAGCCGTCCGGTCAGAATCAACCAGATACTGTTGTATCCCGATTTCTTTTTTAGGGCCTCGCCCGCAAGGGGTACGTACGCATATTTGCCGTCGGGCGCTACCGCAATGGGCGTTCCACGGCAGCACACGAACGTAGGATGGAAGGTAAGATTGCACAATGACGTAAGAAAATTGCTGCCTCTTGTCCTCGCTCAAGACGTTGCTCATGCCGACGAAGGGTTCAGATTTTGCCCGAAGAGAGAGAGCCACCCACGGCTGCGCGGCATCTGCCAACGCGGGAAACCGAACAGGCTGAAACCGGGAGCTATATGATGTTGCATTTTCCTCTTTTACTGCGCGTGCTGTTTGCGTGCTGTTAACGCGATTAAGAGTGCTTTCGGTGGACTTGCGTGTCATCTGTCGCCCTGTATGTCCTTGAAACGACGTTTCTTTGCGGATTCGATTCCTTCCGCGCTCAATAATTGTGCACAGTCGATCAGCATGAACCCCCCGCCCATGCAGCTCGGTTGTTTCACAGGTTAAAAATTTGGCCGGAAATTGGCCGGAAATATCGCCCGATATACCGGTTTTTGACCAATGTTCCGGTTGCCAACTACTTTAGAATCAATCTCCGGCTGGTATGCTTCTTCCATGGCATGGAAGAGGTCGTCGGTTCGAACCCGACCAGGTCCACCAATCTCTTCAATCCCTTACTGCTGTTTTTGGTAAGAGGTCTACAAATTAAGTGTGATTTCTTACCTGTCCCTTAGGGCCTTCGGCCCGCGAAACTTCATGAAAATCAGTGAGAGCCGAACCACACTGGCTTACAAGCTGGTTTGTTCCGCCATGGCAAGAGCCAACTAGAATCCACAGCGGCTGAGTGCGGCGAGATCGACAACACAGTGGAGAAGGCGAGGCTGTTCACCTGTCTGATCCGGAGCATGCGTGATAGAGCGAATGAATGGTGCGTTGCCTCTTCCCCTGTGGGAGCGGCGATAGCCCGAGACCCTGCTTAATGTAATCTCTGGCATGCTCTCCGCTCCCCGCCAGGAGGAAGGTATGTCTTATAGCATAGCCGGAATCGATGTGCACAAAAAGAAGCTGGCCGTGGTTGTGGCCGATCTCGAAGTAGGAGGCGAATACCAATTCGAGCGGCGCTGGTATGGAAGCCATCCCGAGCAGTTGCGAGCGTTGGCGGAATGGTTGATCGAGCAGCAAGTCGAGGAAGTGGTGATGGAATCTACCGCGCAATACTGGAAACCGGTATGGGGCGCGCTGGAGCGCTACTGGAAGCCATCATCACACTCGCGCGATTTGCCAATCCATTCACTTCGGCCACACGCCTATGTTCGAGCACCAGACGTCGTGCCCGCCGTCGCCTTTTAGATAGTCGGCCTTGGGAAGCGCGCCGCGCTGACGGATGATGTCGGCGAACACGCTTTATTTCCGTCTGCCAGTCAGAGAAATCGTTCGGACAGCATTACTCCCCGCCTAAGCTGAAAGCCGCTATTTCAACGCTGCACGGCGTTTTTCCCGCTGGCGCCTGACATCCTCGGCTACGCAAACAGAGGACCTCAGCCGGGCCACAGGGGCCCGGCTTCACCTGCAATGCGTCAGTCCAATCGCTTGACCGATCCGTGCACCCACGCGTACTTGTGATGGTTAGCCTTAACCTGTGGGTCAGCCGAGCAGGTGTTGATGATCTGCGGATAGGGGCTGCCCGCATTCGAAATGCAGGGGATGGCGCTTAGATACTCGTAGAGCGATTCGAGGTCATAATCGGTGGCGTTGGTCAGCGCAGGCCATGGCATAATCTGCAGCTTGGTGCCGTCCGAAGGGGGGACCACGCAGTTCGGGGCTACCCCGTCACTGAGAGGCGGGCAGTTCAGATGAACCTGCTGGAAATCGTGGCCGGTCCGGAGCGTCTCCT
>JASHSL010000566.1 GCA_030040855.1 Terriglobales bacterium | reverse complement strand
CAAGTCGGGCGTGGTTCGAGACCGGGTGTTGCGCTTAGAGATTTCGCAGCCCGACCTGGACATGGCGTCACGTTATCTGAACGACAACTTTCGGGGCTACACCATCGAGGCGATGCGGACGGAGTTGGCTCGGCGACTGGAGCAGGAGCGCAGCGAATACGATCGCTTGATGGCCTCGGTGGAGCAGTTGTACCTGCAAGGGGCGTTTTCAGCCGATGAAGGCGCGGAGATGGTCTACGTGGAAGGCGCGGCCAACCTGGTAGCTCGCGAACAGGATCGCCAACGCTTGCAAGAGCTGCTCCAGACCCTGGAAGAGAAGCAAAAAGTGGTAGAACTGCTCAACGCCTACCTCGACACCAAGCAAGAAGCAGTCCGCGTGGTTATCGGTCTGGATCAGGCTTTGCCGCCGATGCGGAACTTCGTATTGATCGGCGCACCGGCGCGCGTGGGGGACGAGGTCGTGGGCTCGCTGGCGGTTTTGGGGCCGACGCGTCTCGACTATCAACACACCATCACGGCGGTCTCCTACATTGCGCGGCTGTTTGACAAAGTTCTCAACGAATCGGAATGACGAGCATCATGGCTAGGACGAATGGAAAATCGGAAATAGAGTCTCGCGAATTGGACACGGAGCACGAGCTTCCGTCATCGAATGAGACCGAGGAAAATCGGCAAGGGGCGGTCGAGACACGCGCGGCGGATGTTTCTGGAGACAATACCGAAATCCAGAGGCTGAAGGCCGAACGGGACGCCCTCCTCGACCGCATTGCACGCATGCAGGCGGATTTCGAAAACGCGCGCAAGCGCGCTGCGCGCGAGCTGCAGGACTACCGCGAGTATGCGCTGGCGGACGCGATCCGCGACCTGCTCCCGGTGCTCGACAGCTTGGAGCGGGCGCTCAAAACCAGTACTTCGCCCAAGGATTTGCGCAGCGGGCTTGAACTCATCCGCAAGCAACTGGAAGATGCCTTGTCGAAACTCGGCCTGCGTCCGATTCCCACGCAAGGGGAGGCCTTCGATCCCCGCTTGCATGAAGCCATCGAGATGGTCGAAACCACCGAAGCTGCGGATCATCAAATTCTGGAAGAACTGCAACGCGGTTACAAATTGAAGGACCGCCTGTTGCGACCGGCGATGGTCAAAGTAGCGCGAAACACGAAATCCTAGATTGTGGTCGGACGCTGCCTCTCCCCGACGGGGAATGCGTGGAAATCAGGGATGGGCAAGGAACCACGATGGGAAAGGACGGAAAAGGGCGATTCTGAGCAACGTAAAACGTGACTACTATGAGGTGCTCGGAGTCTCCCGCGACGCCAGCGAGCAGGAGATCAAGAGCGCCTATCGCAAACTGGCTCTGCAATACCACCCTGACCGCAATCCGAACAATCCCCAGGCGGAAGAGAGGTTTAAGGAGTGTAGCGAAGCCTACGCGATTCTGGCGGACGCCGAGAAACGCGCCGCCTATGATCGCTATGGCCATGCCGGAATTGCCGGCGCCGGCATGGGCGGCTTCGATCCCACCATCTTCCAGGACTTCACCGAGATCTTCGGGGACTTCTTCGGCTTTGGCGATCTTTTCGGGGGCGGCTCTCGCCGCCGCAGCCGCGGGCAGCGCGGCGCGGACTTGCGCGAGGATCTTACCTTGGAGTTTGAAGAAGCGGTTTTTGGCAAGGAGACGCAGGTTACGCTGCGCCGTCACGAACCCTGCGAAGGTTGCCGTGGTTCCGGGATGGCGGCAGGAAAGATGCCGGTGAACTGTCGCTCCTGTGGCGGGCGGGGCCAAGTGCGGTTCCAGCAGGGCTTCTTCACCATGGCTCGCACCTGCCCGACCTGTCAGGGAGCGGGCACGGTCATTACCGATCCTTGCCCGAAGTGCAAAGGCGAGGGTCGCGTCCTGCGGCAGAAGACCGTGGATGCGAAGATCCCGGCGGGAGTGGAAGACGGGACCCGCATTCGTTTCTCCGGGCTGGGAGAAGCTGGCACCTTGGGCGGCCCACCGGGAGATCTCTACCTCGTGCTCCAGGTGAAGGAGCACCCGCTGTTCGACCGGGAAGGCAGCGATTTGCACTGTGTGCTTCCCGTCTCCTTTGCCCAGGCTGCGCTCGGAACGGAAATTCAGGTTCCGACCCTCGACGGCCAACACAACCTCAAAATACCGGAAGGGACGCAATCGGGCACAACCGTCCGCATTCGGGGAAAGGGAGTGCCCGTGCTGAACGGCCATGGCCGAGGCGATCTGTTTGTCGAGATTCGTGTCCAGACTCCGACCAAGCTCAACAGGCAACAGAGAGAGCTGTTGCAGGAACTGGAAAGCAGCAGCCGGGTTGAGAACCGGCCGCAGCGGAGAACGCTGCTCGGGAAAGTCAAGGACATCTTCAGCTAAGATCGGCTAAGATAGGCTCCGGTTCCCCTAATCCTCGCATCACGCCCGACCCTCGGCGTGCGCTCCCCCGGAATCAATTCCTCGAAGGGATCAATCGCTCCCGGAGGGTGCGGCCTCGCCTCAGGGGGTTTGCACGTGCAGGTGCGCGAGGGAGGTTGTCACAGGTGACTCGCCGACGCTGGATCGCCGATCAGGTCTCGGGCAATCGCGCGCTGCTCACGGGAGCTCACGCCGCCCATCTCGCACGTGTTCTCCGCGCCCGCGTGGGACAGGAGTTCGACATCTCAGCCGACAACCGGGTTCGGCGGGGACGTATTACCAGCATCGACCCGGAGCGAGTGGAATTGGAACTCGGCGAGGAGGTTCCATCCGGCCTTGCCTTGCGCGTCACGCTGGCGTTAGCGATCTTCAAGTTCGATCGCATGGAATGGGCGATCGAAAAGTGCACGGAGTTGGGGGTGGCGTGCATCATTCCCGTG
>JASHSL010000565.1 GCA_030040855.1 Terriglobales bacterium | reverse complement strand
ACGAGGAACCACATGAAGCGGCTGAGGCCGGCGAGCACAACCAGCAGCAATCCCACCCAGAGCCACCAGGGCAGGTGGAGGCCGGGATCGAATGCCATGCCGATGCGCAGCAGTACGGCGACCAACAATGCGGGGAAGACCAGGCGGTAGTTGCCGACCACCAGACAGAAATTGCGGGCCACATCCCTGATCGAGGGTTGCCGCTCATCCGGCGCCCTTCGCGGTTCGTCAAAGAACCATAGGACCACAAAAAACATAGCGAAGACGGTGAGCGCGGCAAGCCGGTAAACATTCTCAATGCCCAAGTGGCGATGGGCCGAGGAGGCGAAATAGGGTCCCGCCGCACCCCCGATATTCACCATGGTGTAGTAAATCGAATAGCCAAAGGCGCGAACCTTTTCCTTCGAAGCCCGAGCCACCGTGCCGACCACGCAGGGTTTGACTAGGGAAATGCCGAGAGCGGGAAGGACCAGGATGCAGCCGACAAACAGGTCGTGGGGCACCCGATTACGCACGCCCGCCAACCAGGGTGCTGCGATCGAACCGATCAGAAAATACGCCGCGGAGAGGATCAGGTAGGCCATCGAGAGGGCGCGGCGGAAGCCTAGGCGGTCGGCGGCGGCTCCTCCAAACGCGGCGAGAAACCACACCATTCCCCCGAATAGGCCGGCCAGAGTTCCGGTCTCGACGGAAGAGAAATTCAGCCGTTCCTCGAGGTACAGGGCCAGCGAAGCAAACGCCCCATAATAGGCAAGGCGCTCGAAGATTTCGCTTCCGTTGGCGATCCAGAACGGCCGCTCGAAGCCGGTGCGAATCTCCTCGAGCCGCTCGCGGAAGCTCAAGCGCCGCTCCTTAGACCTCGCAGCGGATGGGGCTGCGATCCAGCCGTTCTCTGGCGCTCGCGAGGCGCACTCCCCCGCTGCCACGAAGCAGGGAGGTGGCTTGGGCTGTTCCCTGGTTTCTGACCTGTTCTGCCTTCGCTTCTACCGACGGCGGCAACGAAGATGAGTAGATTCCAGGGAAGTCCATGGCGGATTCCCTGAGTGCTTCTTTGGCTAGATCTTGGTTCTTTCACCAAAAATTGCCGTGCCAACGCGGACACAGGTCGACCCCTCTTCGATGGCGACTTCGAAATCATGCGACATCCCCATGGACAGTACCTGCATGCCGACGGAGGGCAGCTTGCGGGCAGCGATTTGATCGCGCAACTGACGAAGTCGGCGAAACCAAGGTCGCGCTCGCTCGGGATCTTCAGCCAAGGGCGGAATGGCCATCAGCCCGCGAAATTCCAGATGGTCGAACTCGGCTGCATGGCGCAAGAGTTCATCCAATTCCTTCGATTCGGGCGCGACTCCGCTCTTGGCCGCTTCTTCCTCCATCTTAATCTCAATCAGAACCGCGAGCCTTCGTCCCAATTGCCGGGCCGAAAGATGGAGCTTTTCGGCTAGGCGCAGCGAATCGACCGAATCGACAGCGGCAAACAACTCGGCGGCTTTCGAGGCTTTGTTGGTTTGCAGATGGCCGATCATGTGCCACTCTGCATCGGGCAGATCCCGCAAGGCCGCCCGTTTGCCGGCAAATTCCTGCACCCGATTTTCGCCGAACAGTCGCAACCCGGCGTCGTAGGCTTCACGGATGCTTTCGGGCGGAAAGGTTTTGGTCACCGCCATACAAACGATTTCGCTGGCATCACGGCCAGCGCGAGAAGCCGCGGCTCGAATGCGGGTTTGTACTTCCTGAACGTTGTTCGCAACCGTACTCACTCGAGACCCGAGACTTCCCCGACCGAACGTTAGTGTCCGGCGCAGCTGGATGGTGGTTGGAAAAGCCGATCACATGATCGCAGTTGGCGGCGCGGGTTCATCCGGGCTGCCCGCGTTGGCCAGCGGTATCTTGATCATGACCAAGATCAGCACTGCCATGCCAATCAATCCCGACAAGGCAAAATTGCCCGACTCCAGGTGCCAGAGCGCGTGCTTGGTTCCCACAATGGCGGCAATCACCAGGCCGCATAAGGCCTCCCCGGCGATTAGACCGGAGGCGGTGAGGACTCCGGCATTGTCCACCCGCGCCTTCTGTGCGTCGTTGTAGCCGTGGCGATCCCTCAGTTTGTCGGTCAGCCAGCGGATCAGTCCGCCAATGAAGATGGCGAATGTGGTTTCCAGGGGTAGATACATGCCAACGGAGAACAGCATCGGGCTTTTGACTTCCACCATGATCATGGCGAACCCCATCAGGATGCCAACTACGACCAAGGGCCACGGCATGTTGCCTCCGACGATGCCTTGTGCCAGCATCGCCATCAACCCCGCTTGCGGTGCCGGTAGCGCCGCACTGCCAAAGTGGTAGGCCTTATCCAAGATCATCAGGGGAAGAAATAGAACCAGCGATGCGACCAGGATGCCGAAGATGTCGCCCAGCTGCATCTTCGCGGGGGTGCCACCGAGGATGTATCCCACCTTCAAATCCTGCAACATCTCGCCGGCCACCGCCGAGGAGACACAAACCACGGCCGCGACTCCGAGAACGGCCGCCACTCCGCCCGTTCCGGACACTCCGAGCGCCACCATCAGGAGCGCAGCCACCACCAGCGTGCACAGCGTGAGCCCGGAGACGGGATTGTTGGAGGAGCCGATCATGCCCACCAAATTGCCCGAAACAGCCGCAAAGAAGAAGCCCAGCACGACCATGACGGCCGCTGCCACGATCGCGCCGACCATCGCCTTGTGGCTGGCCAAGTTGTGCGCTCCCGCAATGAAGAAGTAGTACAGGCCGACCATGGCCAGAAAGACTACCCCCACCCCGAGAAAAACGACCTTGGCACTCAGGTCGCGATCGGTGCGGTCGGTGGCTTGGTGGGCTTCTGCAGACTTCTTAAGGTCGGAAACCGCGCGCTTCATGCCTGCCAGCAGCTGCTTGCGCATCCGAAACAGCGTGAAGCCGGCTCCGACCAGCATGCCTCCGACGGCGATGGGGCGCACGATCGAGTACCAGACACTGAAGGCAACGCCGCTCCAATAGGCCTCGGCGCTGCTGTCGCTGGGCATGGCGGGAAGACTTGGACCGAGAAAATAAATCAACAACGGAACCAGCAAGCCCCAGGCCAGAACCCCGCCGGCGAAGTTCAGGGCCGCCAATCGCGGTCCGATAATATAGCCGACGCCCAGATAGGCCGGACTGACCGCAGGGGAGTTGAATGTGCTCATGCCGCCGGTGGCCAGGATCGGAGAGGCGGTGCTGCGCCCGAGACGCAGACCATTGGGCATTTTGGGAATCTTGATGAGGACGTCTTGGGTGTACCAGAACAGGTTGATCTGCGAGAGAAAGTACATGACCGCGCCGAAGCCCATATTGGCGAATAGGATCTTCGCTGCCTTGGAGCCCCGCTGTCCGGCCTTGTGGATCTCCCCGGCCGCCACCGACTCCGGAAACGGGAGTTCCGGGTCTTCGACCATGACGCGCCGCAGCAACGTAACAAATAAGATTCCGAGCAGGCCCCCGATGACCATCAGCGCGACCGACTGCCAATACCTCTCCACCCCGAGACTCGGCCACAAACCTGCGAGAACGAATGCCGGGATGGTAAATACGGCGCCCGCGGCCACGGATTCCCCAATCGCGCCCACGGTTCTGGCGATGTTTTCTTCGAGGAGGGATCCCTTGAGCAAGCGCAGGACCGACATTCCGATGACCGCGGCGGGATAGGTCGCCGCGATCGTCATCCCAGCTCTCAACCCGAGGTAGGCATTGGCGGCGCCGAGAATCGCGGTCATAATTAGTCCCAGCAAGACCGCGCGAAAGGTGAACTCCCGCATCTCCACAGTCTGCGGCACGAAAGGCCGATACCTTTTCTGCACCGGTGGGAGCGTAGTTTGAGCGCTCATGGGACCATCCTCCCGAGAATGACGGCTGATGATCAGGAAAGCTTGGACGGCGCACGTTAACATGCAAACGCCGTGCTTTACAAGTGAAACAACTCGCTCAACCGACAGCCGGTCGCGGTGGGCGACAACGCTCGATCGGAAACCGTCAGATCGCCATCGATCCACCACAGCAACGATATCCTGGTCAAGCTAAATCCGCAGGGAATCGGCGGGTGAAGCTTTCCTGACGGCCCTGCTGGCTCGGTTCGTGCCCTCGATCGGCATCATGGTGCTCGGGCATGATCAGAAGGAGCTTAGCGCTTCGGTAACGCCGGTTCCGCTTCCCCTGTCCCGCGATTGCGATTGCGTGTCCATGCCAGCATGGCTATACTGAGAGTGATTCGCCCGGCCTCGAGCCTCGACAGCAGAGGTTGAGCGAGGGAGGGGTGTCTTCAGCAGTTGCAGGAGCCCAATTCGGGTGACGGGTTGTAGGGTTCCAGAGCGGGGTCGGCTTCTCCTCCTCTCCATCTTCGAAGGGAACGGTGTTCCCGCCGCGTCCCTTGCCCTAGTTTTCCGCTTGTGCCTGTGGTCGAATCCGCTTCTTCCTCAAAATTCAGGGGTTGCCCTTCCTCAAAGCACGCCCTTCTGG
>JASHSL010000564.1 GCA_030040855.1 Terriglobales bacterium | reverse complement strand
GGACAAGCTAGCCCGCGCGGTCAAGTCTTGACTGAATGAAGGCTGGTGTCAAGATGAAGCTGGTACAAAACTAACACAGTTCCGACATTTGCGGGCTCGCAAGTGTCCCCTACAGCGCCCGGTTGTCGATCCGAGCAATTGGCATCGGCTATTCCTTTTGAACTAGCCCCCGAAAAAACAGACTAACTTGGGTTGCCGCTTGGACCCAGGGCCAATACCATGAAAATCACAGTGAACATCGCACTAACTGGTAATCACATCGAGTACGGCCATCAGGAAGAAAAGGCGACTTCTGGTAGCTAACGACAGGGATCTTGAAGATTTTTCCGACGGTGCTAAGCCGGAGGATCTGACTAAGGTTGCGTTTTCGACCCAGCAGGTCGTGGCCGGCTTAACCTCAAGCAGGAAGACCGCATCGGCATCGCGATGCTCGGTCGGCCCTATCATCACGATCCTGGTCTCAATCACGAGATCCTCGAGGAATTCCAAAAATTGGGTACCCGATCTTCTCCCAAAACACCCCTGGACGAGGATTTGCTGGCGCAGCACGAACCACAAGATTTGGGCGGCAAAGTTTACCGCCAGACACCCCAACCTGGTGGCGCTTGAAATTTCTAGCTTCAAGTGCGGCCACGACACCCCGATCTACGGCGTTGTCGAAGGCATCATCGAGCAGTCCAGGACGCCCTATTTCTGCTTTAAGGATCTCGATGAGAACAAGCCTGCGGGCTCGATCAAGATACGGGTCGAGACGATTGACTACTTCTTGCGCCGCTATCGCGAAGAACTGATTCGTCGCGGGAAAGCTGAGCGGGAGATCGAAGCGCAGCTGGCGTCACTGGAAGCGGAGCTGCGAAGTCAAGGCTCGCAGCAAGCTCCCCTGCCGGAGTTTGAGCCGGAAACGCAGGAGATGGCCGCGGATGGAGCGTTTGCCACTCCGCCTATTGCGGAATCGTACTCGCCACCGCCGAAAAAATATTGTTGGCATTGCCGCCAATCAGGTGAATGGTTCCGACGATAATCGCCAGAATGACCGCCATCATCACGGAATATTCTGCGACGTCCTGCGCTTCCTCGTCGCGCCACAGTGTTGGAATTAGATGCTTCACAATGCTCTCCCGCCGACGGATTCAGGGGATGTTTGCCGGTGGGACTAGATTGCAATATGCCTTCGACCGCAGGCAATGGCACCTTCGGGGGTAAGAAGGCTTACCCCAGTAATGGAAGGTAGGCGTTACCCACTCCCGGGCCATGCCGTCCATCGAATCGTGATTGGCATGAACTGCTTTGCGAGACGCGACTCTCTTTCCTCTCGTTTGGCATTCGCAGGCAGAACCCTGAATCGAGAAGATCCCTTTCGAGTGCAAAAAGGGGAGAGAGAATGTAGCATCATTGGCTCTCCTCGCTTAAGGTGCAAGAAAATTCTTCCTAATTTGGGACAGTGCCAGAATACGCTCCCCCTTGACGAGAGCCCACCTATTCCCTGCTATTCCCTGTTGCCGCTCGATCTCTGGCGGAAGCACTAGATCCGGTCCTTGGCACAGTGCAGGTTTCAGTAGCAGCCTACACAGACCAATACAGTCGTCCTCGCGGTTGAGCGCCGGCCGATACGGGGGGATAGGAGGTGGACCCGAAGTGGCGGCTGCAAGCGCTCGAGGCGAGTCGGACAGGGGAGAGCTTTGTCTTTGGAACCGAGCGTCTGACACGGCTTTGCAAACTCCTAGGTTCTATCGAAGGACGCTCTAAATGGCCGGATTGGAGGAATTGGAGGAGCCTGGCACTGGAATTCCGCCATCTGCCGAGGTAGAATTCGCACGCTCAACCCACTCCGTCTTTGAGCGACGGCTGTTGTTCGATACTCGAGCGAGTAGGGAAGAGAACTCTCCTCGGATTACGTACCATGCAAAGACCACTGAAGCTGCAGTATGCGGCACTCAGGACGGCGGGCTTGTGCCTGTGTCTTTGCTTTCTGGCAGTCCTTCTCGGGCCGTGCTCGAGGGCGCAATCCGAGGATGAAGTCCACGTGGTGGCGAAAAGCCAAGTGAATCGGGCTTTGCACCCAGCCAACGACGCCTCTGGGCAGAATGCAGCCGCCAGACGTCTGCGCGTGGACGTGGACCTCGTGCTTGTGCCGACGACGGTTACCGACCATATGAACCGTCCCATTATGGACCTGCACCCGCAAGACTTCGGGATCTACGAGGATAACGCGCAACAGCAGATCCGCTACTTTGGCGAGGAAGACGCACCGATCTCGGTCGGACTGATCTTGGATGTTAGCCGAAGCATGACCAACAAGATTGATACCGAGCGCGCCGCGGTGGCGGAGTTTTTCAAAAATGCGAATCCGCAGGACGACTCCTTTGTGATCAGCCTGGCTGATCGTCCTCACTTCATCGCAGACACAACCCGGTCTCTGGAGGAAATTGAGCAGAAGCTGGCGCTGGTCATACCCGATGGCCACACCTCGCTGCTGGATGCGATTTACTTGGGAGTGAGCCGAATGCGCACGGCACGCTACCCGCGGCGAGCGCTCCTGATCATTTCAGACGGCGGTGATAATCACAGTCATTACACGCTGAAAGAGACCAAGAGTATGGTGCAAGAGTCCGATGTGACGGTGTACGCGATCGGCATCTTCGACACCATGCCCATGCCGGTTTTGAAGACACTCGAGGAAAGGCTAGGACAAAGACTGCTGACCGAGGTGACCGCAGCGAGTGGCGGACGCACCATTGCAGCGGATGAACGGGAAAAGGTTCCCCGAATCGCCTCCACCATTAGCTGGGAGCTACGCCAGCAATATGTGCTGGGATATAAGTCCAGCAATAGCTTGCATGACGGGAAATGGCGAAATATCAAAGTGCTGGTAACCGCGTCGGCAGGCGATCCGCCGCTACGAGCCCATTACAAGAGAGGGTACATCGCGCCGGAGAAGTAGGCGTCCGCCGGCGTCCGGGTATCCCTCCTGCCAATGTCGGGATCGTTTGATTCGATCGACTCGGGGCAGCGAATGCGAGCACCTCGATCACGCTCCACCTAGAACATCCCGTAGAACTGTCAGGGTGCAAGGCTCGGTGTTTTTTACGAAGATTTACCTTGGTTTACGAAGTTTTTACGCCGTCTCGTGCCAGAAGATGTTTGAATTGAGGAATCAAAACGCCGAATGAGTGCCTAAGGTTCGGATCTCGTTCCTCGGCAAGCGAGAAAGAGGTCATCAGACGCCGCAAGGGAATGACGATGCGCACCGTGGCGGCCTGAAGGGGCAGAGCAGGGGAAACATCGATGGATCCCAGGTTCCTGCTGAATCTGTTGGTGGGGGCGCTTGCCCTGCTTGGGTGGGCGGTGCTCATCATCTTTCTGATTGAGTTCCGTGAGGAAGTGACTATCCATCCCATCTATCGCATGCCGGAAGGTTCAGTGAATCCGCCCCAGGCGAGGGGTGAGAACGATCGAATCCAACGATCTCTAAGAGAGAAGCGGACCAGACGACGTTAAGGCGCAATCGTGGGTGACGGAATGGTGAGGGAATTCCCGGCCCCAGGTTGCGCCCGATGCCTGTCCGATCGAGCGGAAGACTTGCTGATAAGAGACGGATCTAGCTGAGCCAACCGCTAGAGCGGGGGGGTGCGCAAAAGCGGGCGAAGGCTTCTCCTCCGCCCGCGGAACAAGCCTTACGGTTGCGGCGAAGATGAGTTGGGCGTCCCGGCGGGACCTTGTCCGCCGTGGTGATGTCCCTCCATCTGCCTGCTCTGCATCTCATCCCATTTCTTCTGTTGGTCGGGATCAAGGAGCCCACGGATCTGCTCATTCGACGACTTGTGGATCTCCTGCATCTTCGAATGGCGGTCCCCTTGCGAAAGTGAGGAATCCGATCGCAGGCTTTCCATCTGCGATTGTTCTGATTTGAGGATGTCGAGCACTTTCGACTGTTGGTCTGAGCTGAGGTTCAGTTTCTTACCCAGCATCTCCGCGCGCTTCTGCGGATCAAAGTGGTTGTGTCCGGGGCCGTGCTCGGACTGCATCGCCGATGGTGGGTTACTTCCGCTGTCCTGGGCGAAGGCGGACGGCATCACCCCGCAGACGAGACCGGCCAGGGCCAGCGCAAGTAGATAATGTTTGATCATAGTATCTCCTCCGAGAGCTTCGGTTGCGACAGCTGTATGAACCAGGTTCGAGAATCAAAGTTGTGGCCACGAGCGTGATTTTTACGAATCTTTACGAGACCCACAAGTACGCCCCTGGCTGCCGCGAAAAACAGTGTGCTGTTACCATACCATGTTTTTCTTCGTGAGAAATTGCGGATTTTCGCATCGTCTTGCTTTGCCTGATGTATCCCGGCTGGAATAGACAAAATTTTACAGTAGCTCTCTAAGGGTCGGGGTATGATCCCATCAGAGGCGCAGCGCCAGCGATTGAGCTATCTCGACTGCCCGCCATTCGAAAAGCATCGAGCCTGTTTTGGTCACGCTTGCAGGCGCCGGACGAGAACGTTCCCATGGTCCAGGCAGCCGATGCTGGCGTGTTGATCAGTGTCCAGGCAAGACTCCAAGTCCGTGAAGGTTCCGCGGCCCCCGTCTTGGCAAAGTTCCAGCCGCAAAGGCGGGAGTTCGATTGTCACCGTGTTGCTCGGGATTTTCCCTTTGAGCCTTTCGCTGCTGGCTACCCCCAGTCGTCTTCCGGCGCAGACGGAAGCCTTCCAACCGCAAGGGGGAACGATTCACGGTGTGGTGAAATCGGGCAACATGCCCATTCCAGGTGCGGCGGTTTCCATCTCGCAAGGATCCTCCGCGGCAAAGATTTTCACCTGGACCGACGTTGATGGGAGCTATTCGGCGGTGGTTCCATCCTATGGAGCTTATACGGTGCGCGTACAGATGGCGGCCTTCGCGAACAGCACACGGGAGGTCGTGATCGATGCTACTCATCAGAATCTGCAAGCGAATTTCGAGTTGACTCTTCTCTCGCGCACCCACTCGGAGGCTTCGGCGCGGCTCCGGGCCAGTGGTGGGATGACGGGAACCCGCGGATTTCAGAGCCTCTCCCCGCTAGCGGACGGAGTAAGCCAGGTGTCCGGCGGGGACTCCCTCAATGACATGGTTCCTGCCGGCATGCCTGTTCCCGGGATTGCGCCCGACAGCGCGACGGAGTCGGTGGCCGTTTCGGGCAACACTGCCAATCCTTTGAGTCCCTTGAACCCGAACGATTTTCAGCAACGGACCAACGACCTGGGCCAGCCCGGCGGCGGTTTCTCCGGGCCCGGCGGGTTCGGCGGCGGTTTTGGTGGCAGGGGTGGTGGGGGGAGGGCAGTATTCGGCCGCCGCGGTTTTGACATCAATCATCCGCACGGCTCGATCTACTACGGCTTAGGCGATTCTGCGCTTAATGCCGCGCCCTATTCCATCACCGGCGAACCGATTCTCAACCCCGGTTACGTACAGAACAGTTTTGGCGGTTCGGTGGGCGGACCCCTGAA
>JASHSL010000563.1 GCA_030040855.1 Terriglobales bacterium | reverse complement strand
CCAGAGAGCGGATATCGTCGACCCCCGTGCGGTCCACCAGATTGCGCAGCGCTTCGGGCCGCGGCTTGCCTGCCCGCATTTCCAGGTTCACCATGTGAAATTCGTCGCTCAGCTCGGGATGCGCATGATGCAGGTCTTCGCCGACTCGCATCATCGCCTGGTCGAGTGCCAGTCCTGCTTCCACGCAAATGACGGTGAGGTCGAGCGCATCGGGTAATCCCAACTTGATCCGGTGCTGGCGGTTTTGGATTTTGCGCTTCAAGGCAAAACGGGGCAGAAAAAATCCAAGTCCAGTCATACCCACCAACAAAATCGGCGACTCCAGTCCGGCGGTCGCAAGCCCCAGGAGCAGGCCAACAAAGGCACAAGCCAGGCGGCTTCCCATATAGATGGTGAGGTGGTGGGCGTCGCGATATCCCGCCTGGATCAACCAACGCGGGTCCGCCTATCCTTGCCTCGGGGACGCCAGTTCGATTGCCAGAACCACATCCAGTAAGACTACCGACGCAGGAAGAGCGCGTCAATGAGTGTTGCGGTCTCAGCTATGCCCAGGTCGATCATTACCTGGCCTGGCTTGAGGCGGGGCTGTGAGGATTCTGCTTTGGCCGTGAAAATGATGTCTCTGATTGGGGTTACTTGAGGAGGAAGGGTGGCTTCCCAAAGGTGAAAGTACCTGTAGTCTTGTTCGTGATCAATATGCCTTCCTCAACGGTGTCGCTCCCGCAGACGTTGCACTCTGCCGCGATGACTGCCTCTCCAGGAGCAATAACCGTGATCAGGCCTTCAGGACTGATGGTTGCGACCGCACGAGTGAACGAGCGCCAAGTGACCTCCGAACCGACGAGTCGGCGCACGCCATCGGAGGTCGCCGGCCCTACAGCCACGAGCTGTACAGTGCAGCCTGGTTCAAAACAAGGATCGAAACCACGGGCAAATTGGATCTCTACCGTAGAGCGCCCTCCTCGGTACGCCGGGTGCAAGTCGCTGATCGCGCTGCAGCCAAAACATAGGGAGGCAAGGACGAGAGCGAGGTATTTCATCGGGCGCACCTCCCGAACGACGGAGAAAGCATAGCCCCAGTGAGTGCTAGGTTTCAACCTTCACCGACAAGGAAGGCGTGACCGGCAGCTTTGCCGAATTGGTTCTCTGCTGGTGGTAAACGTCAAATAGGCCTCAGGCAGAACCTTCTGGCACATCACGATAGCCTATCGCAAATTGATTGCGGGTTTCCCCACTGCCCGAATCGGGCCTTCCCACCTAAACCGCTAATTCGATATCAAACCTGAATCCTCGGGGTTGTCGGTTTCTGACCGCCGGATCGCTTCGATTGGGATGCCAACCAGCTTGCCGACAGCTCTTTCGATATCTTCCCGACCAACGTTCAAGGCGGGATTGGCGTCGAGCTTGTATTTTTCGCGCAACTGTCTCAGATTGTCGAGCTCCTTACGTTCCTCGGCGGAATAGAAGCGAGCCTTTTCAAATTCGTGATTCGCGATGGAAGCCTCCATTCGCTGTACGATGAAACGAATGCGCTTCTCGACCTCGACGACCTCCTCTGGAAGTGAACCCTGCTGCAGTTGAGCGGCCGCACCTGCTTCATCGAGAACATCAACGGCTGTACCCGGCAAACATGCCCGCTTCATGTACCTGCTCGCACAGAGAACGGCCAGGGCCACGGCATCGTCTGTGTAAGAGACATTGTGGAATGCCTCGTAAACTCTTTTGATGCCCTGCAGCACCTTGATGGCGGTCTCTTCATTGGCCGGTGAGACCTCGATGGGCTCAAAGCATTGCGCAAGCCAGTGCCCGTCAGCGTGCAATTTGGCGAAAGTAGCCGGTGTGGATGTGCCAATGCACTGAATCCTGCCCGCCATGATCGCTCGCTGCAACAATTCAGCGGCGTGAATCGAGGCAACTGGGGATATCTCCCCAGCGCGGTCATGCATACGGTTCACAAAAAAGATTTTTCCGTCTTCTGCCGCCGCCACCAGGGCAGAATCGAGTCTCGCGTGCCATACACCGTCCTTTTCTAGTATCCGAAGAGGAGGGAGATCGAGGGCGAGAATGGCTTTCTGCGCCAGCGATTTTGGAACCTTACTCTCCGTCATGCGCCGAGCCAGCTCGCCGACGATGGTTTTCTTGCCCACGCCCGACTCTCCGACCAGCACGGGATTCTTCCGCCTGAAGTGGCACAGCAACTCGGTAAGCCGATTCAGTTCATTCTCGCGGCCAACCAGCGCCTGAGTTTGGTCCACCAGCTCGCTGAGATAAGGACCGAGTTCATCACGCACCGGAGGCCGTGTTTGCGCTTCGGTTGCCTCGCGCCCCTGCCGTGAGAGTTCCTCGCGGACCAAATTCAACCGGACACCCTGTTCCATCAAAATCTGCGCGGCAAAGCATTTTTCCTCACGCAACAAGCCAAGCAGCAGGTGCTCGCTACCAATATGCTTGTGGGCGAGGCGCTCGGCTTCCTCGGCAGCGTACCCCAACACACGTTTGCATTCGTTGCTTAGAGGAAGGTCGACTGAAGTTGTAATTTTCTCCCGCACGGTGGTGTGGCTCTCGACTTGTTTTCGAATGGACTCGACCTTGGTGCCCAAGAATCGATTGGTCAATGCTTTGTCTTCGCGGAC
>JASHSL010000562.1 GCA_030040855.1 Terriglobales bacterium | reverse complement strand
GTCTTCTGTGTAACCGTCGAGTGACGTGAGCATTGAGTAGATCAACTTTGCCATGCATCTCACCTTCCATACGCCTTAAGCACTTGTTCGGTGTCTTGGGCAAGTCCAATCCCTAGTTCGCAGTTGCCCGATAGCTGTGCATTGTCGAGAACCTACTAGAACTCTATCGCAGGTGCTCAGGCCAAACACGCCATAATTTTTCCTTATGAAAAGCATAATGAGCACATGCTTCGTCGATCGAGGTTTCCCCAGTACAATTCGAGACAGACCCTCGAAGCATGAATTCGGCTCGGAGCAAGACTCGCCTTGATCGGAAGCCAGAGCCGCTCGTCTGAGAAGGCTTACCAATGAACTGTTGCATCCGCAATTCCCAGGAGGAGGACGTCGGCCAGGTCCACTCCATTTACCGCCACCATGTGCTCCATGGGACGGCCTCGTTTGAAGAAGAGCCCCCCTCGGTTGAAGAACTGATGCGGCGTCGCGGGAATGTCCTCGATCGCGGTCTGCCCTATTTGGTCGCCGAGGTGGACCACCAAATTGGCGGTTACTGTTACGCGGTGCCCTATCGATCCCGCTCCGCCTATCGCTTCACGGTCGAAGACTCAGTTTATGTTGATCATCGCTGGAACCGCCGGGGCATCGGACAGATGCTGCTCTCTGCGCTGATTGCTCGTTGCGAGATGGGGGAGTGGCGTCAGATGGTTGCCGTGATTGGGGACAGCCATAATGCGGCATCGATTCGATTGCATCAACGTGTCGGGTTTCGGCTCGTCGGAACCTTGCAGGCGGTAGGCTACAAATTCGGACGATGGATCGATAGCGTGTTGATGCAGCTCGCCTTGGGAGCGGGTGACAGTACACCGCCGTTAGACAGGATTAGCCCGAGGCGACGCGCTACATTCGGAGAGGCTGAGCCGCTTGGCTGAAGATTGTGCATCACCGCCCGTCTCGTTGCCCCGGGGAATGGCATAGGCTGGCAAGCAAGAAGGGGGCGCAATGGTCGTACGTCGGCTATGAGAAAATTGCGCTCTCTCTTCGTCAGCAACCGTTGACCAGGAGAGACAAATTGTGGCGGAGATTCGAGCTTGTACAGCAGAAGACTTCGAGCAAATCCTTGGGGCCACTGCTCTGAAGACCGACACCAGGGCAGGAGCGAATTCCTTCCCCGGGACGTGCTGGGCGCAAAGCGGCCGTTCCTGAGCTTCGAGAGTTGCTTACCCATCACGACTCCGAGGGCAGGGCTCGAGCGCGTCGTGTAGAATCCAGTGCGACCAGTTCGACGAGGCAGTGCGCGAGCGCAATGACAGGAAGGAAGTGAACATGTGCGACATCAGCAGACGTGAGTTTTTGTTCAGTGGAACCGCGATCTTGACTCTTGCGGCGGAAGGGGAGCTTCTGGGCGGGCCGGTTCCCGCAGGAGCGGCGGAGGCGGCCACGGCCGACCTGATCGCTCCTGACATCTATTTTCACGAGGGCAACGTCGCGGACAATGCCGACGCAGTCTGCAACAACGGCTGGATCATGTTCGAAGATTATGTGCTCGTCATCGATGCGAATTTCCCTGCCGGGGCAAAGCTGATCATCGGTAAGATTCGTTCCCTCACCGACAAGCCGATCCGATTCGCCTTTGACACACATCATCATGGCGATCATGCCTACGGAAACCAGGTCTTTGTGGAAAACGGCGGCGTGCCCGTCGCCCATACAGGCGTCATCGAGGAGATGCAACGCTACGAAACCGGCTATTACGGCAACAAACCCGGCAGGTGGGAGGAGGCCGCGAAGGGACGGGCAGATCTCAGAACCACCCGGCTCAAGCCACCCTCGGTTCTGTTTTCGAAGGATTTGATTTTTGACGACGGCAAGCATCGGGTAGAGCTGATGCACCTGGGGGTGGCGCATACACACGGTGATGCGCTGGCTTGGTTACCCAAAGAGAAAATCCTGTTCACCGGCGACGTGTGCGTGAATGGACCCTACAATTACGTGGGTGACGGGGACGTGGGCAAGTGGATTGAAACGCTCGAGGCAGCCAAGCAGCTCGGTGCGAAGATCGTGTGCACAGGCCACGGCCCGCGTTCGGTTGCGACCGTCTTGGACGACCAGCAGGCATTCTTTAAGGCGCTGCGGGAACAGGTGGGTAGCGTTATGGCCGGGAGGCCGCCCGAGGAGGCCAAGACCCAGGTGGAATTGATCCGGGCAACCCTGAAGGGCAACGCGCAGATTGCGCGCTTTGTGGCCACGGCGGGCCCAGATGATGCTTTCCCCGCGCAGGTCCAAAAAGTCTACCAGGAACTGACCGGAAAGAGTCTGGCCGCGCTCGAACGCCAGCCGCGGCTTGCACGCCAAGTCCACGCCCGCTCGCATGGTTCCGCATCAGCCTCATCGGCTTAGTTGGCGAAAGGCTCGATCCAGGCTTACCGCTCCTGCCCGAATCTGTTGATGGCTTGGCTGGGCGGTGGGCGGCAGCGACAGCTGGGAATCAATCTCGATCTTCTCGAGGAAATGCCGATTCGGACTCAGTACAGGAGTTTCTGCAGATTGTTGTTCTGCTCCGGCAAGGCTTGCCCTTGGTATATGCCTTTGCGATCTCCCGTGGATGTGAAGGATACGTAGACTCGGCTGAAGCCGGGCGTGCCCATGCCTCGCGCCTTCATTCCAAAGTGAAAATCGAAGTCGTCGACCGGAAGGGCGGTTTGGTTGGGGTCAGCGTCCCACGGAATCGGAGTGGTGGTCAGCGCAATCGGAGCACCCACCTGCGTTGTCCCTGCGGCGATCTGGTTGAGAGCCACGACCATGCGCTTGTGAAGGAAGTCTTGCTCTGTATCGTAGTAAGCGATGTTGACAATGCCGGTGGAGTCGTCGGTCGAGATCGAGGGAAAGAATTGATGGCCGGGATCCGTGTTCACCGCGGTGGTGGCTGACCACGTCTTCCCACTGTCGGTCGAGGTACGCATGACCACATCGGCATTCAAGCAGAGCGCGGGTTGGTTTGGGTTGGGATTGGGGATGAAGGTAAAGTATTCCGCACAGCGGTCCCAAACTACGAATGTGGTGACAGTGCCGTCGGCCTCCAGCCGGTGCGCGTGCCTGGCATTTGTGAAGGCAAAGAAATTTTCGCTGCTCAGGGCCTGATTCAATTCGAAAGTGCTGATCGTCTGCGCTTCTGTGGCCACGACCGTCGGCGCACGACACACCGGCGCCTTCGGCGCGCCCCCCGGCTCGCACATCACAAATTTAATAATTTCAGTGGGCGAGTTCTGGTTCTGGTTGGTCTGATCCAGATAGGTGATGGTAATGTTCCCGTCGGGCCGTACCTGGACATAAGCGCTTTCGGTCCCGTTGAAGGCCACGTTCTCCCCGCTGGCGCTGATCGTGATGGGTGCGCTGCAGGAGAGACCATTGCTGCAGGAGACCAGATTGACGACCACCCGGCCTTGCCCGCTGCTGCCGGTAAACGCGACGTAGACGTTGCCAGCGCCGGTCCCGGCACCATTCGCCCGCTCGTCCACGGCGATGCTGGGGTAGTCGAGGGCGTTGATGGTTCCTCCAGAAGGAATCGGGTCGATCATCGCGGGAGGGGTTCCTGTCCAGCAGGACCTCGCCTGGGCCGCTGTGTGCGTACCGTTCGGGCAGAGAGTCCTGTTCAACAGAGTTGCCGAGGAAGCGCGAAATAAGCCGATCGCCGACCACCCGGAATTGGCGTTAGAAAACCGCAGGTCCGCCACAAAGAAGACATCGCGCTCACGATCGGCTGCAACCACGACGCCCCCATTGCTGGTAAAGACGTTGCCCCCCACCGTGATCGGCGGCAACCCTCCTTCGAATTGCGGCGCGCAGCCCGCGGCAGACGAGCGTCGAACATAGTAGCCGCCCACACTACCATCCCAATGCGGGGTGGTGGCGTTGGCCGTCGCGAACGTGACTCCGCGCGCATCGAAAGCGCCACCGACCACCAGGTCCTCATTCAAAGCGACGCGGTTAGGAATAAAGTCGACTGCCTCGAGTTGCTGCGGAACTGCCTTCGCCGGCGGCTCCAGATTAAACTTGGTGCCCAGGGCCGCCCCACACTGCAAGGTCGGGGTGGCCTGCAGTCTGATTCCCAGCGAGAGCACAACCCATGCGGCGCATATCCCTGCTCGCACGATCTTCATCTTTTCCCCCTCGCAGTGCTTTCATCTCGCGATGTCGCTTTCAGAGTGTGGTGTCCGCCGTCGGACCCTAGTAGGCAAACCGGACCAGCGTATTGCTCGGATCCGGCTGCTCGGTGCCGTTAGAAATTCCAAAGACGTTGTTCCAGGTGTAGTGCACGTAGACCTTGCTCTGACCCTTGGTGCCGGTGCCGGCGACGGCCAGGCCGATATAGTCACCAAAATTGATGTTTCCGGCGTTCTGCATAATGAGGTTCTGAATGCCAACATTCGGATCCGTCGAAGCCGAAGTAAGGGCGACGGCTGGTTGCGGCGTGGTTGAACCTGCGCGGATCTGGCTGAGAACGAGCTGAGCCCGCTGCAGGAAGGGATCACTTTGTGTCGAGTAGTAGGCGATATTGGTCGTGCCCGTGGAAGGATCGACGCCGATCGTGCCAAACAATTGATGTCCCGCCACTGATTCAACCGGCTCCGGCCTGGACCAGGTCGCACCGCCGTTGGTCGAATTGGTTAGGACCAAATCCACTTTGGTACAAACTGGGTCGGCGATCACGGATAAGCCGGCGAGCAGTTGCGGTGGGTAAATCGACCGGCAGCGGTCATAGACCAGAAAGGTAGTGAAACTGCCGTCAGCTTCCTGGCGGTCGGAGTGCTTGGGAAACAGGGGGTCGCTAAAGTCATTGTCTCCAGGATCCCAGGCGGCAAGCAGGGTGGTTACGGTGGCGACCAGATGGGGCTTCGAGCATCGAGGGGCTTGCGGAGCCCCACGCGGCTTGCAGGTAACGAACTTGATGTCGATCAGGTTGGGCTGCCGGCCGGTATCGGGGTTGGCGAATGTCCAGTAGGAAATGGTGAGGACGCCGTCCTGCCGCACCTGCGCCCAGGGACGGGTAGCGAACAGGTCGGCGCCGCTGGCGATGACGCTCGTCCCGCAGCGCAGCGTGTCATTGGTGCACGCTATGACTTGAATATTGGAGGTAGCAAAGTTGTTGCCCGTATTCTCAATCTGCGCCGCTACATACACGTCGCCTGCCCCCGTCCCGGCGGTGCGCGGGTCGACCGCCAGAGACGCCCCCAACAGAACTTCGTTACCTGTAGGACTAGGATTGAAGACTGCCGTTGCCTGCACCGGCCAGCAAGTCGCATTCGCACTCGAAGTGAACTTCTCGGTGCCTTCAGGACACGCGGACGAACTGAGCAGGGTCGCGGCCGTGGTGCGCGTCAGCAACTCGACCGCCGCGCCCGTGATGACATCGGCGGCAAGGAAGAACGCATCCCGCGGGGGATCGGCCACTACTTTGGGATCGCTACTACTGACGCGCGTGGTCCCTTCAAAATCGGGGCGGCAGTTTGCCCCCGTGCGATGCACATAAAATGCATCAAAGACCACGCCGTTGTTCTCGCCGGGCACAAAACGCGATTGGAAGGCAGACTCGTTGGCGGCCCCGACTACCAGATCGACTCCCGGGCTCACTCGATCGAGGAGAAAGGCGACGGACTCGCTTTGCTGCGGCTGGGCATTGAAGCGAGGTTCCAGGTTGAAGCGCGTTCCGTTGACCGTGTCGCAGCCGCTGCCTGCCGCAGCAGACGGCGGTAGTTCATCCCTGCCTGCCGCGTCACCCTCAGTGAAGCCGGCAGCGGGCGCCGCACTTTCCATGGCCTGTGCTGACAGACGAAGCGTAAGAACCGGGATCAAGCTTAGGAGAGCAACCAAGAAAGACCAGGTCAATCTCATTGGTCCTCGACTCCTGAGTGCACTTTATGGGGGAAGGGAACATGATGTGTCTGAGAACGGTAAAGACTTTGTAACGAAATGGACTGTCTTTACTCCGTGGTCCCGATTGGCCAGAA
Source organism: Terriglobales bacterium (assembly GCA_030040855.1). Lineage (GTDB taxonomy): Bacteria > Acidobacteriota > Terriglobia > Terriglobales > Acidobacteriaceae > JAFAGX01. The sequence continues at coordinate 5,111 of JASHSL010000562.1, read as the reverse complement.
ACATACTATCAGTTTAAGAAGCCTGAGTCTCGAAGTAAGGTAGTCAGGATAGTTAGCAGGCAAACTCGGTGATCCGATGAGTGCACAGCGAAATTATCTGAACTTCCCTCGGATGGTGCGTAGACTCATAGCTCATAGTGATGGTAGCGCAGCATTCGCCAGACCAGCGACACCGGCAATCCCACCACGTTGAAGTAGTCGCCTTCGATGCGAGAGATCCAGCGCGAGGCCAGGCCCTGGATAGCGTACGCCCCAGCCTTATCCATGGGTTCCTCGGTTCGGATATAGAAGCCAATGTCGGCATCGGTAAGAGAATCCATGGTGACCAGGGTGGTTTGCGAACGAACGTCCGGAGGGAAGCTTTCCCCTTCCTGCTTGTGAGGATCCACCTGTTCCCTGACTGGACCCTTGAGACAAACCCCGGTGATCACCCGATGCGAACGACCGGACAGCAGGTGCAACATGCGGCCTGCATCGGTCTGATCCCGGGGCTTGCCTAGGATTAGCCCGTCCACGACCACCACCGTATCGGCGCCAAGAACGAAGTTGCCTCGCCCTGGTTCCCCCACCGCCAAAGCTTTCTCCCGCGCCACGCGCTCGGCAAAAGCACGCGCCTGCTCGCCTGGCCGGGGGACTTCTGGAATAGCGACAGGATGGGAGATGAAATCGATGCCGGCATTGCGGAGAAGCTCTTGCCGACGCGGAGACGCGGAAGCGAGAACCAACACTAGCGACTCCCGACCTGACCTCGGACCGAGTCAATCAGCTTGGCAGAGTCATAGCCGACTCCGTCCTTAAAGACGATCTCAACGTTTTCGATGTCTTCGATCTTCTGGGAAGGATCGCCCTTGGTGAGCACGAGATCCGCCTGCCTGCCGGGAGCAATGGTCCCAATGCGGTCGCTTTCTCCCAGGAACTGAGCGCCATTGGCGGTGGCCACGTGGATGGCTTCGAGGGGCGTAAACCCTGCTTCGACCAGCAGTTCCACTTCGCGCTGGTCCCCAAAGCCGGCCAACACCCCTCCCGTGCCCGTCGGATCCTCACCCGCCAGAAGCAAGCCTCCCGCTTTCGCGAACGCATATTCAAATTCCATCTCTTTTTTGAAGGCAGCCTCCCATGGCGAGGTTTCCGTTCCGTATTTTTGTTTCAACCCTCGGGCGTCGCTCGATCGCTGTCGGTTCAGAAGCAGGGCGGTTTGCGCATCCGGAGTCAGCGCATCGAGCGTGCGTTGCTCGATGGTGGGGCGCCCCGCAAAACTGCCCATCTCAAAGACCGGCAAGGTTGAGGTCACCGCGACGTGATGTTCGACCAGATAGGAAATCAACTCATGCAGCGGCCCGGACTGCACATCGAGGGTGGCAAGAAACGCCGGATCCTGGGGCGTCGGGTTGCACTCGTCGGGCTTCTTCCAGGGGAAAAATTCGCTGTCGACCAGCAAACCGTGTTCGAGATCGTCGATGCCCAACGCTGCCGCCTCGCGGAAGCCGATGGAGCAAAGGTGTCCGGTTACTTTGGCGCCCCGCTTGTGCGCCGCAGCGATGGCGGCCGACAGTTCCGCGGGTGTGATGAACATATAGGCTTTGAAGTTATCGACACCTTGGTCCAGCCAAAAGTTCACGGTACGGGTTGCATCCTCGGGACCCGTGAGTTGGTGCATTTGTAGCGCCCAGGAGCCGGCACCTTCCAAATAAGGTCCGGTGACATGGATTTTCGGTCCGGGCATCTCTCCGGCATCGATCTTTTTCTTGATCTCGAGATCTGTATACGGTTCGAGCGAGCCGGCGGTGCGAATGGTGGTCACTCCACTGGCCAGATAGAGGCGAGGGAAGCTGAAGGCCATTTCGCCGAACAGGGCGTCCCCGACGGGATAAAACAAATGATCATGCATGCCGACCAGCCCGGGAATCAGGCTGTAGCCGCGCAGTTCGAGGACTTGGGCCTGCTTCGGAATCTGGGCGGAGGAGGCGGATGTAACCGACTCAATTTTCCCCTGTCGAACCAGAACCGTTTGATCCTCCAGGGCGGCGGCACCGGTGCCGTCGACGACGCGCACGTGGGCCAGCGCGAGGACAGGCGCATCGACTTTGATGAAGGAACGCAACGGGGAGGCGGGGGCCTGCGCCCACAGATCGCAAGCCACCATCCCCAAAACTAACCGAGCTCGCCACGCACGCATGGTTTCGCAGGGAAAAGGCAAACGAATTGTACCGGAAATCCGGCTCCCCAACGCCGCCATCGAGTGGGGCAAGATCGGGGCACCTGCCCGCCGCCCGCGGCGCCGCCACGAGACCCCGGTTTCCGCCTGTTAGAATCAGTGAGGAAAGCCCCAAGGCCATGGATTCCGCCCTGCTTCGTAATTTTGCCATCATCGCGCACATTGACCACGGGAAGTCCACGCTGGCCGATCGTTTGCTCGAATTGACGGGGGCCTTGACCGCGCGGGAAATGCAGGCCCAGGTGCTCGATTCCATGGATCTCGAGCGGGAGCGGGGCATTACCATCAAAGCCCACGCCGTGCGCATGATGTACACCGCCAACGATGGTCAGCGCTACCAGCTCAACCTCATCGATACCCCCGGTCACGTGGATTTTTCCTACGAAGTCTCGCGATCGCTGGCCTCTTGCGAAGGCGCGTTGCTCGTGGTCGATGCGTCGCAGGGGGTCGAAGCCCAGACTTTAGCCAATTCCTATCTGGCCATCAATCACGGCCTGGAAATCATTCCGGTGATCAACAAGATTGACTTGCCCAGCGCCGACATCGAGCGCACCAAAGAAATGATCGAAGGCACGGTGGGGCTTGATGCCTCCGCCGCCATGCTGATCAGTGCGAAAACCGGGCAGGGAGTGGCGGAGGTGCTCGAAGCGATCGTCGAGCGAATTCCGCCGCCCAAGGGTAATCCCGAGGGACGGCTGCAGGCGTTGATTTTTGACTCCTGGTTCGACGCCTACCGGGGAGTGATCGTGCTCGTGCGCGTGATGGAGGGCACGCTGCGGAGAGGGCAGAGAATCCGCCTCTGGTCGAACGGCCGGGTCTTTGAAGTCGAAACTCTGGGCGTACATACCCCTAAACCGGTCGAAGTAGAAGAGCTCCGAGCGGGGGAGGTCGGCTTCCTGATCGCCAACATCAAGAACGTGGCCGACACGAAAATCGGAGATACGGTCACCGATGAGGCGCACCCGGCGCTCGAACCGCTTCCCGGCTTCGAAGATATCAAGCCCATGGTGTTCGCCGGACTCTATACCGTAGACGCCCACGAGCATACCCAACTGCGGGAGGCGCTCGAAAAGTTGCGGCTCAACGATGCCTCGTTCTTTTTCGAGCCGGAAAGCTCGGCCGCCCTCGGGTTCGGGTTCCGCTGCGGCTTTTTGGGACTGCTGCACATGGAGATCATTCAGGAACGCCTGGAGCGCGAGTTTAACCTCGAGCTGATCACCACGGCTCCCGGGGTGCGCTACCGAATTACCAAGACGAGCGGCGAGGTGGTGGCCGTAGATAACCCCTCTCGCTGGCTGCCGCAGAGCGAAATCGCCAAGGTGGAAGAGCCGGTCATCCTGGCAACGATTCTGACCAATGAAGAATATGTGGGCGGGATTCTGGCTCTGGTCGAGGAGAAGAGGGGCAAACAGAAGAGCTTCGAATACGTGAGCTCGGCGCGGGTGATGCTGCAATATGAGCTTCCCCTCAACGAGATTGTTTTGGACTTCTACGATCGCCTCAAGTCCGTATCCCGGGGCTACGCTTCGCTCGATTACCACTTTTCCGGCTATTGGGAATCGCCCATGGTAAAGCTGGATGTCTTGGTTGCCGGAGAGCCGGTGGACGCCCTGTCGGTGATCGTGCACCGGGATTTCGCGTACGAACGCGGCCGGGCTCTCACCGCCAAGATGAAGGAGCTGATTCCGCGGCAGATGTTTGAAGTGGCGATTCAGGCCTCGGTGGGGGCGAAAATCATCGCCCGCGAAACCGTGCCCGCCATGCGCAAGAACGTCTTGGCCAAATGCTACGGCGGAGACATCACGCGCAAACGCAAGTTGCTGGAAAAGCAAAAGGAAGGCAAAAAGCGCATGAAGCGAATCGGGCGGGTCGACATTCCCCAAGAGGCATTCTTGGCCGTGCTGAAGGTGGGCGAGGAGACCTAGCCTGGCACGCCCAGGTGGTGGTTCTTCGAGCTCGAAATCCGAGGGTGCGGTTCAGAAACTTCATGTCCCGCTTTGGGGGTTTTAGCAGTTTGCAAGTCTGGAGCTTCCGATGGACAAATCTTTGCTAGGTTCAGATTTTCCCTCCCCGCCCTGCGCCTGCCTACTCTTGGCGTTAACCATGAGTCGCTTGTTCCTGAGTTCCTGCGGGTCAGCCCCCGCCAGCGGCAGTAGCGGGCCCCCCTCTGCCCCCGACGTCGCTACCGACGTCGTCACCTATCACAATGACCTGGCGCGCACTGGCCAGAACCTCGAAGAGAGAACTTTGACCCCCGGCAATGTCAACTCCTCGAGCTTCGGAAAACTCTTCACCATGGCTGTCGATGGGGTCATCGATGCCGAGCCGTTGTACCTCTCGGGCGTCTCCTTGCCAAGCCAGCGTACGCACAATGTGTTGTACGCGGTCACGGAAAACGATAGCGTCTACGCATTCGACGCCGACAGGGGCACCAAGTTGTGGCAGGTTTCGCTCTTGCAGGCCGGCGAAACCCCTTCCGACAATTTCGGATGCGGCCAGATCACGCCGCAAATCGGAATTACTTCGACGCCGGTGATTGATCGCAAAAGCGGCCCGCATGGCACGATCTATGTTGTCGCCATGAGCAAGAAATCGTCCACCTACTTCCAAAGAATGCATGCCCTCGATGTGACCACCGGGCAAGAACAGTTCGGCGGTCCCGTCACGGTCGAAGCCACGTATCCAGGTCATGGTGACAACAGCGTGAACGGTTCGGTGATCTTTGATCCCAAGCAATATGCCGAACGCCAAGGCCTGCTCCTCGTCAACCACGTGGTCTATACCGGATGGACCTCGCACTGCGATTTCCGTCCTTACACCGGTTGGGTGATAGGCTACAGCGAGAGCACGTTAACCCAAACCAGTGTGCTGAATCTCACGCCCAATGGTTATGAGG
>JASHSL010000561.1 GCA_030040855.1 Terriglobales bacterium | reverse complement strand
CTATGCGATCGCGTAGCCGTGCTTCATCGCGGCCGGCTGGTGCGGCTGGGCAGGACGGATGAACTCCTCGAATCCTATGAACGAACCGAGATCGCGGCTCGCGGAATCAGCCCAAACGGCTTGCGAGGAACGAATGCGCTCGACCGCAGTTCCTGGAAATTCGGGCAAGATGGCATGGTCAGGATTGCCGTGCCCCGGGACCAGCAGCGCGCCACCATCAATCAGATTTGGGAGGCGGGTGGCGAGGTGATTAGCGTGATTCCGCAGCGGCGCTCGCTCGAGGAGATCTTCTTAGAAGTAACGTCCGGCGCCGACTCCACTTCCGCCGGAGGTGCGCAATGAAACCGGTCTTGGTGATTGCCATCAATTTCCTACGTGAGCAGCGCTGGCCCATCCTGGTTATGTTGCTTTGGGTGCTGCTGCTGGCCTTCCTGGGACTTACCACCGAGGCGGCTCGTCAGGGTCAAGATCTTCTGTTTGTATTCAAGCAGGTGGCCGTCTACGTGATCGCATTCAGCGTTTTTTTTGGCAGCTCCGCCATCTTCAATGACCGGCGTTCGCGTCGGATCTTGAGTGTGTTGGCCAAGGCGATCAGCCGACAAGACTACCTTTCCGGCCTAGTTCTGGGCATCACCATGGCGTCTGCGATTTACTGCTTCACCCTGGGTATCACCGGCGTTTGGACCCTGGGGGAAGCTGGCTTCCCGGCACGGCAGGTCTGGTTCCTGATGGTTTGTCTGCTGGCCGCTTGCATGCTAGCAGGTACGGTGTCGTTGATGTTCTCCACCTTTCTCAATCCATTTTTTGCCGCGGGAGCCACCGCGGCAACGATGGGCCTTCCCTTTTTGCTGAGCCATACCTCGGGGAATGCCGAGTGGAGACTGGTGATTCCCGTCAACGCCCTTGCGGCTGCGGTTCTCAAATCCTCCTTCAGTGAACCGGCCACAGGTTCGTGGCTGCCTATCTTTTTGGCGCTCGGGGAGACGCTGGTCTTCTGGTTTGTAGCCGCCAGAATTTTTTCCTACATCGACATTGCGGTATCGGTCGATTGACGAGAGGAGCTTCGCCCCCGACCGCTCAATGCAGCCATTCTGCCACCGCCCGTCCCGCGTAATCGAGGACACGACCGGGAAGGACTCCGAGATAGATGGTCGCGGCCAGGCTGACCGCCATCGCCGCTCCCATCCCGGCCGGAACCGCCGAAACCGGCACTTCGCCTCGCGGTTCCCTCATGTACATGACGACGATCACGCGCAAGTAATAGTAGGCCGCCACCGCGCTGTTCAGTACGCCAAGGATGACCAGTCCCACCAGGTTCGACTGCAAGGCGGCGCTAAAGACGTAGAATTTGGCGATGAAACCCCCCGTAATGGGGATTCCGATGAGGGAGAGCAGAAAGACGGTGAGAATTGCGGCCAAAAGCGGAGAGCTGCTGCTGAGCCCCGAGTAGTCTTCGATCTTGACGTAACGCTCTCCCGCGTTCGAAAAATGGCTCACCACGGCGAATGCCCCCACGTTCATGGCGGCGTAGGAGGCGGCATAGAACATGGCGGCGGGAATGCCGCTGTCGGGAACTGCGGCGAAGGCCACCAGCAGATATCCGGCGTGGGCGATCGAAGAGTAGGCCAGCAGGCGCTTCACGTTGTTCTGCACCAGCGCCCCAAGGTTGCCGAGCGTCATGGAAAGGGCTGCGACCACCCAAATCAGCCCAATACGTCCGGGGGCGTGGGCTTCGAACATAAGCCGAAGCAAGACGGCAAACACGGCCGCCTTGGGCGCGGTGGACATGAATCCGACGACCGGTGCGGGGGCGCCCTCATACACGTCGGGAGTCCAGATATGGAAGGGGGCGGCCGCCACTTTGAAGGCCAACCCGACGAACATCAGCGCGATGCCGGCGTAGGCCAAGGCCGGGACTTCGAAGGAGCTGAGCGCCGCGCCGATGACTTGGATGCTGGTCGAACCGGTGGCCCCGAACATCAAGGCCACGCCATACAGAAAGAATGCGGTGGCAAAGGAGCCGAGCAGAAAATACTTGAGCGAGGCCTCGCTGCTGATGGCGGCGCGCCGGCGAAAGCCCGCCAGAATGTAGGTGGCAATCGAAGAAATTTCGAGCGCAAGGAAGATCAGAACCAGCTCCACCGCAGACGACATCAAACTCATGCCCACCGCGCCCAACAGGATCAACCCATAGTATTCGCCGGCACGGATCCCCTCGACTTCCATGTACTCAAAGGAAGTTAGGATGACGACGGCGGTAACCGCCACGATCAGGAAGTGGAAGAAGACGCTGAAAGCATCCACCCGGACCATATTCCAGAAGGCAAAGCCTGGATATTGCGCCTGAACCCAGGTGGCCGCCAGAGCCAGGAGTGAACCCAACAAAGCCAGGGTGCCTAAGGTCCGTGGCGGCCGCTCCTTGAGGAGGGGATCGGCGAACATGATGGCCATGCCGAAGATGGAGAGCACAATTTCCGGCAAGACCCGGAGGTAATCGGTAGCTTGAGGAACCATGGCGAGCGAGCCGTTCATGGCATCGTCCCCCTACTCGCGATCTGCGCCAGGGGCAGGAGCGCGGAATGTACGGCACCATCGATCACCTTCAACCATACGAGCGGGACCACACCCATCAGCAAGGCCATGACGGCTGGTGGCCAAAGCGCCGCCCGCTCCCGAACGCCGAGATCGGTGAGGGAATCGTTGACCTTATGCACAACCTTGCCCCAAAAAACCCGCTGATACATCCAGAGTAAATAGCAAGCGCTCCAGATCACTCCCGTCGCTCCCAGAATTCCGTAAACCGCACGGTCGCGGAAGGCGCCGCTGAGCACCAGGAACTCGCCCACGAAGCCGTTTAGCAAGGGCAGTCCCAGGGACGATAAGACGATGAACAAAAAGAAGGAAGCATAGATAGGCATGGGCGTGGCCAGGCCGCCGAATTCCGTGATCTCGTAGGTATGGCGGCGCTCGAAAAGAATGCCCGCCAACATAAACAGCGCTCCGGTTGAGACCCCGTGCGCGAGCATCTGGAAGACCGCGCCATCCAGGCCGAGAGCCGTGAAGCTGAAGATGCCGAGGACCACCAGTCCCAAGTGGCTGACCGAAGAATAGGCAATCAGCCGCTTCAGGTTCGGCTGGACCATGGCGACGAGCGCGCCGTAAATGATACCAATCAGCGCCAAAACCATGATCCAGGACGCGTTGCGGCGCGCCTCTTCCGGGAACAGCCCGAGATTGAAGCGCAGCATGCCGTAGGTGCCCATCTTCAAAAGAACACCTGCCAGCAGGACCGAACCAGCGGTCGGGGCTTCGACGTGCGCATCCGGCAGCCAGGTGTGCACGGGGAACAGCGGAACTTTGACGGCAAAGGCAACGAAGAACCCGAGGAAAAGCCAGGGGGCCGCGAGCGTGAGGTTTTCGACCTGTCCGTTGTGAATCGCGGTCTGGATCTGCACGAAGTCGAAGGTCCCCGTCTTGGCGTAGAGCCAGAGGACCGCGGCCAGCATGAAGACCGAGGCGATCATGGTGTAGAGGAAGAACTTGATCGCGGCATAGACACGGCGGCCATGGCCGTACATCCCGATCAACAAGGCCATGGGAATCAGGGTGGCTTCCCAGAAAAAATAGAAGAGGAACAGATCCAAGGAAACGAACACGCCAATCAAGGCTGTCTCCAGCACCAATAAGAGAATGAAGAACTCCTTCACGCGTTCCGCAATGGACTTCCAGGAGATCAGCACGCAGAGCGGGGTGAGAAATGTCGTGAGCAGCACCAGCCAGGTGGAGATTCCATCGACCCCCACGTGGTAGTGAATGTTCGGAACCCGAATCCAGGGCCGGTTCAGTTCGTACTGGAAGACTCTGGCGCCGGCGAATGTTAGATCACTGGCGTACGGCTGGTGTTCGAAGTAGGCGGGCAAGTGCAGGGAGAGGAGAAAATCGAGCAAAGATACGGCTAAGGCGAAAAGCCGAAGATCACGATCGCGGCGAGGGGCGACAAGCAACAGAAGTGCGCCCGCCAGCGGAATGAAGGTAACCAGCGTAAGAATCCAGTGATCCAAGCCCGTCGTCATGGAATTCCTATCCAAACCATGTAGCCAATGACTGCGGCCGCACCGAGCGCCACCCAGCCGGCATAGGAGCGGAGATTGCCGGATTGCATGTGCCGCAGGCTGTCGGAAAGCCGGCGGGTTAGATCAGCGCTCTGGTCCGCACCAGCGTCAATCACATTCTGATCGATGCCCCGCCACAAAAGGTTGGTCGAGCCGTTGATCAGCGGCTTGACAAACAGGGCAGCGTACAGTTCATCCACGTAATATTTGTGAAGCACGGTTTGATACAGACCCCACATTCGATGGGCAATGCGGTCGGGCCATGCCGGCCGACGAAGGTAGAGCAACCAGGCCAGGAAAATACCGATGGCCGCAGCGCCGACTGAGATTGTCATGAATAGAGTTTCCTTTCCGCCTTCCTCGACCGGGGATTCCACCCCTGTGCTCGTGGGACGGGTTTCGACCAGCGAATCGGTTCCTCCCTCGCGAAAGACGGGGGAGAGGAAGTTTTCGAAGGTGTGGTGATAGCTGACCCAGCCTCCAACTACGGAGAGCACCGCCAGGATCACCATCGGAACCAGCATGACTTTCGGGCTTTCGTGAATCCCCCCCTGTCCATGCGACGGAGACGGAACCCTGTGGGGATCGTCGCCGCCGGCATGGCCGCTGCCCCGACCGCCGGGTTGGGCAGGGAGGTGTGCCTCCGCTCGACCGCCTCGATACTCTCCGAAGAAGGTTAGAAACCAGAGCCGGAACATATAGAACGCGGTCATCCCGGCAGTGATAACACCGAACAGCCAGTACAGCCAACTGCCACGAGCGCTGGCATAGGCCTGCCACAGGATTTCATCCTTACTGAAGAAACCGGCGAAGGGAGGAATGCCACAGATGGCCACCGTGGCCGCCGTCATGCTCCAAAACGTCCAGGGTATCTTCGTCCGCAGCCCGCCCATGTTCCGCATGTCTTGTTCTCCGCCGGTGGCGTGCATCACCGCACCGGCCGCGAGAAACAGGAGACCTTTGAAGAACGCGTGGGTCATCAAATGAAAGATGCCCGCCGTATAAGCCGCCACTCCACAAGCCAGGAACATATAGCCCAGCTGAGAAATCGTCGAATAGGCGAGCACTTTCTTGATATCGGTTTGGGTCATCCCCATCGTAGCCGCGAAGAAGGCGGTGAGGGTACCGAGGATCGCCACCATCATCCCGGCCGCCGGGGCACGATCGTAAATCACGTGCGAGCGAGCGATCATGTATACGCCGGCGGTCACCATGGTGGCGGCGTGAATCAGGGCGGAAACCGGTGTGGGACCTTCCATCGCGTCGGGAAGCCAGACATATAAGGGAATCTGGGCGCTCTTGCCGCAGGCCCCGAGCATGAGCAGCAGAGCGATCGAGGTGAGCAGACCGGCACCCTGGGTTTCCGGACTGTGGAGCCGGATGCTGGCGAACAGGGTCTCGAAATCGAGCGATCCGAAGTGCTTGATGAGCAGAAATAACCCAATCAGAAAGCCGAAATCTCCGACCCGGTTGACAATAAACGCCTTCTTGCCGGCGGAGGCTGCCTGGTCCCGGGTGAACCAGAATCCGATCAACAAATAGGAGGCCAGCCCTACACCCTCCCAACCGACAAACATCAGCAGGTAGTTGCTGGCAAGAATCAGCGTGAGCATGAAGAACAGAAACAGATTCAGGTAACTGAAGAAGCGATAGAAGCCGCCTTCTTCCCACATGTAGCCGACGGAATAGATGTGAATGAGGAATCCAACCCCGGCGACGATGAGCAGCATGATCAGGGAGAGTTGGTCGAGATAAAAGCCAAAATCTGCCTGGAAATCGCCGGCGCGAATCCACACCGCCGAGGATTCGCGATAAAGGCCGGTGCCCAGGGAGGGGAATTGCGTGGCAACCCACAACCCCAGAGCAAACGCGGCTCCGGAGAAAGTCAGCGCCACCGCGGACACCAGCTGCCGGCTGAAGCGCCATCCGAAAAGACCGTTGATCGCAGCCCCCAACAGCGGCAGCAGGGGAATCAGCCAGAGATGGAAGTTTGGGCTCATAGTTTAAGCAGATTGACGCGATCCACGTTCAGCGTTTCCCGGGTGCGGAAGATGGCGATGATGATAGCCAACCCCACCGCAGCTTCCGCGGCCGCCACTACCATCACAAAGAATACGAAGATCTGACCGCTCAGAGCCTTCCACTGCGCCGCGAAGGCAACAAAGGACAAGTTGGCCCCGTTCAGCATCAGTTCGATCGACATAAAGATCGTAATAATGTTGCGCTTGATGAGGAACCCCACCACCCCACAGGCGAACAAAGTTCCGCTGAGCACCAGATAGCAGGACAGTGGGACCATCAGCTCTCCTTTTTGGTCGTGGCTGGAGGTGAGGCCAGAACGACGGCGCCCATGATGGCGATGAGCACGAGAATGGAGGTGACTTCAAAGGGCAGCAGATAGTCGTGAAACAGGAGCCAGGCGATGGTCTGCGGCGGTCCCGGAAGAGCCCCGGCGGCGACCGCCGGGGTTGGGGAACGTTCGAGCAGAAGCCACACCACCAGCGCGCTCCCGATGAGCATGCCCGGCACTCCCAGCAACAGAGCCACGCGGCTGCCCGGCGTGCGTTCCTCCACACCCGCATTCAGGAGCATAATGACAAAGACGAACAACACCATGATGGCGCCGGCGTAGACGATCACTTGGATCGCAGCGACAAATTCTGCACCCAGCAGAAGATATTCTCCAGCGAGCGAGCCCATGACCACCACCAGCGAGAGCGCGCTGTCGATGGGATGGCGTTGCGCCAGCAGGTTGACCGCACCGGCCACGCAGCCGAGAGCGAACACCAAGAATAAAACCAGATGGAGCATATGTCGGGGCCTCCAAACTCCGGGTACGCAACCCCCGGTTGTCACGATCGCAGTGCGACGATCAACGCCGTGACGATCACGTTCGCGATCGCTAGCGGCAACAGGAACTTCCAGCCGAACGCCATCAGTTGGTCATAGCGGAAGCGCGGCAGCGTTCCACGAACCCATATGTAGAGAAAGAGGAAACCAAACACTCGTAGCCCGAACCAGAATACAGGCAGAACCGCCCTGACGATGGCCGGGCCTGCCACCGGCCCATGCCATCCACCAAGAAACAAAAGCGACGCCAGGCAGGCGACGGTGATCATGTTCGCGTATTCGGCCATGAAGAACATGGCAAACTTCATCGAGCTGTACTCGGTGTGATAGCCGGCCACCAGTTCGGTTTCAGCTTCGGGCAAATCGAAGGGCAGGCGATTGGTTTCGGCGTAGGCGGCAGTCAGGTAAATCAGGAACCCCACAATTTGCGGAGGCCAGCGAAAGATGTACCAGCGTGGGATCACGCCCCAGAAGGTCCCACTCTGGGCATCGACAATCTCCCGCAGATTGAAGCTTCCCGCCAAGATCAGCACGCCGACCAGCGACAGCCCTAAGGCGACTTCATAGCTCACCATCTGGGCGCTGGCCCGCAATCCCCCCAGCAGCGAGTACTTGCTGTTCGACGACCAACCCGCCAGAGCGACGCCGTAGACCCCGAGCGACGTGATCCCCAGAATGATGAGCAGCCCCATGTTGACCTCGGTGATCTCAAGCGGGGTATTGACCCCCGCCACTCGCACCCACCCGCCCACGGGAATCAGGGCGATCGACGTGAGGGCGAAGACGAGGGAGATCATCGGCGCCGCGATGTAGAGTGGCTTGTTCACGTGGGGCGGGGTCAAGTCCTCCTTAAAGATGAATTTCATTCCATCCGCCAGCGGCTGCAGGAGACCAAAGGGGCCCACCCGGGTCGGACCCCAACGGTTCTGAATGTGCCCGACCAGCTTACGCTCCAGCCAGACCGTGTAGGCGACCGCGGTCAGCAACAGCCATATCGCGAGCACAATCTTGACGACCGCAACCAAAATGAATTGAGTGATGTTCAACGTCTCTCGCTTCTCCGAACCGCGCTGGCCTTTCGACTAATCCCTCCGTCCCCGCGACGGCCGGCCTTCGGTCGCGATGGACAAGACGCTCCCTGGGGGCGCCGGCGCCTTCACTCCGCAGCCACTTCCTCTTCGGCCGCCAGCTTGTGACCGTTTTCAAGGACGGCGTTCAAAGTCCGGCAATATCGGCCTAAGGTGCCGGAACTGAACAGATCATCTCGTGCCGGCATGATGGCAGACGGATCATGCTTGGTCCCCGGTCCGCTTCCCGACAAGCTGGTGTGTTGATCCATTCCCGCCAGCAGATGCAGGCGCGAGACATCGTAGCCAGGCACCAAGCGTTGTATTTCATCCAAAATGGCCATGGGGTCAAAGGGACTCATCTTGGGCTCCAGGCCACGCGCCTCGAGCCAAACACTATGCCGATCAGCCTCCCCCGACTGCGCGCCCCGGGATTGTCCCATGTCGGCCCGAGAACCGCGGCCAAAGGGTACGAGCTTGCGGACTGCAACGCCCATGGCATCGGCGATGCGTACAATGATTTCAAAATCCGATTTTGTTCCCGTGACTTCCCCTGCTTTCTTGACCAGTTGCAGGTCGCCGCAGGTGTTCGTGAAGGTTCCCGACTTCTCGTAGGCGTTGGCCGCCGGCAGTACTACGTCGGCGATGGCCGCGGTTTCGGTCAGGAACAGATCCTCGACCACCACGAAGCTCTGCGAAAAAACGAAGGGATCGAGCCCCAGTTCCTCGACCGGGTTGGCCCCGACCACGTAGAGGGCCTTCAGCTTGCCGGCCTGGGCATGCTCGGCCATTTGCCGAAGGCTCAGGCCCGGCTTCTCCGGGACTCCACCCCAGTCTTTGTGAAACTCGCCGACCTCGGTGACGGGATGGTATCCCGGCAACAGATCGGGATAGAGACCCATGTCCGCAGCTCCCCGCGAGTTGGCATAATCCCCGAGACAAATCAACTTAGCCTCGGGAAGGTCCGCGGCGAACTTTATCAGAGAGGCAACGGCGTCGCCGCGAATCTCGGATCCAAACATCACAACCAGTTTGGGCTCGCGGCGCAGCTGATCCCGCCATCGAATCCAGGCCTCGGGGCTGGTTTCAGAAGCGATGGCGGCGACGGCCGAGTCCTGGCCGGCCAAAAAGGCGGCAACTTCGGCTTCTCTGCCGGCCGGGATCGCAAAAAAGCTGGACGCCTGACGGCGAAGCTTGATGGGTTGTGCGTTGACCAGGTACAAGCGGGCGCGATGCAAGCGAACATTGTTGCGAATCTGCCAGGCCAGGAGAGGATGCTGGCGAGTTGGATCGTTGCCGATCAGAAGCATGGCCGGCGCCTCGAACAGCTCGCGCATGCTGGCGGTCAGCTTCGGATGCCCGGCTAAGGCCGCGACCAAGGCGGGATAGTCGGCGGTGCGGTGATGGTCAATATGGTTGGTTCCGAGCACGGTGCGAGCGAATTTCTGCAAGAGATAATTCTCTTCGTTGGTGGTGCGGGTCGAACCGATGACCGCGATGGCGTCCCCACCCTCCCGGTCGCGGATCTGCCGCAAGCGTTCGCCCGTCAGCTGGAACGCTTCTTCCCAGGTACAAGGCGTCAGGCGGCCGTTTCTGCGAATCAGGGGTTGGTGAAGCCGATCCTCGTGATGGGCGAAATCAAAGCCGTAGCGACCCTTGATGCACAGAAAGTCGCCGTTGATGCCGCTTTTGTCCCGATTGTCGCCGCGCACCAACTCAGTTCCGGTCGAGCAGCGCCGAACCCCAAGCGTGGTTTTGCAACCATCGGCACAATGAGTGCAGGTGGTGCCTACGTGCTTCATCTCCCAGGGGCGAGTCTTGTAACGATAAGCCCCGGAGGTGAGCGCCCCGACCGGGCAGATATCGATGCACATGCCGCATTCCTCACACTCGAGGTGGTCCTCCTGGTTGGGTACGATGGTCGAGGAAACTCCCCGGTGCTGGACTCCCAGGGCCCACACGTCCATGCCCTCGCCGCAGACGCGCACGCAGCGGTAACAGAGAATGCAGCGCGGCCGGTCAAAATAGACGACCGGAGACCATTGCTGCTCGTCGCGGTGGTTTTTGACATCGATGAAGCGGGACTCCGCCGCGCCATAGGAGAATGTCATGTCCTGCAGCTCGCATTCCCCGCCTGCGTCGCACACCGGACAATCGAGCGGATGATTCCCGAGCAGCAGCTCGATCATGCCCTTGCGCGCCTGCCGGACTTCGTCGCTATCGGTCGTCACCATCATGCCTTCGCTGATGACGGTGGTGCAGGCAGTCTGCAACTTGGGCATCTTCTCGATTTTCACCAGACACATGCGGCAGGCGCCCTGCAGCGAGAGGTTGGGGTAATAACAGAACGAGGGAACCTCGATGCCGGCGCTTTTCGCAGCCTCAATCAAGAGGGTGCCCGCGGGGGCCGTGACCTTCTTACCATCGATGGTGAGATTGACATCTGCCATAAGATCGCTCTTCGTATGCGGTGGGGGCCCACCCCACTGTCTTCACCCCTCTTACGCCATCACCGGGGAGCGCTCGATCGCTTCCGCCTTCTCCAAGGGGCAGGGCTTACCATCCAAATGGTCCTCAAATTCTTTGCGGAACTTTTTGACGATGGAAATGGTGGGCATCGCGGCGGCGTCGCCCAAGGGGCAAAAGGTCCGGCCCAACATGTTCTCCGACAAGTATTGAAGATCGTCGATGTCTTTTCTCACCCCCCCTCCGGAGTGGAAGCGAGTCAGGGTTTTTTTCAGCCAGTCGGTCCCCTCGCGGCAGGGGATGCACCAGCCGCAGCTCTCGTGCTGGTAAAAGCTCATGATTCGCAGGGCGAATTTCACCATGCAGGCCGAGTCATCGACGATGACCACGCCGCCCGAGCCGAGCATGGAGCCCACCTTCATGAGGGAATCAAAATCCATGGGGACGTCGATTTCTTCCCGGGTAAGAAGCGGCGTACTCGAGCCTCCGGGCACGACCGCCTTGAGAGTATGCCCCTGGGCCATACCGCCTCCCACGTCATAGATCATCTTCTTGAGGTTGTACCCCATCGGGAGTTCGTACACGCCCGGCCGATTCAGGCGACCGCTGAGGCAAAACAGGCGCGTGCCGCCGTTTTTGGGAGTGCCCAGTTTGGCATACCATTCCGCCCCGCCGAGCAGGATGTGCGGCACACTGGCCAGGGTCTCGGCATTGTTGATGACCGTTGGTCCTCCCCAGAGTCCCACCACGGCGGGGAAAGGTGGTCGAATGCGGGGGATCCCACGCTTGCCTTCGAGCGATTCCATCAACGCCGATTCTTCTCCGACTTCGTAGGCGCCGGCGCCGCCATGCCAGTACACGTCGAAGTCGAAGCCGCTGCCCAAGATGTTCTTGCCGAGAAAACCGCGGGCATAGGCTTGCCGGATCGCCTTCTGCATGATCTCCGATAGGTAGCGGTATTCCCCGCGAATGTAAATGTATCCGACATGCGCTCCGACGGCGAGGCCGGCGATCGTTACACCCTCGATCACCGAGTGAGGGTCGTGTTCGAAGATCAGGCGGTCCTTGCAGGTTCCAGGTTCGCTCTCATCGCCGTTGCACAAAATGTATTTCGGTTTAGGCGATTGCTTGGGGACGAAAGACCACTTCAGTCCGGTGTTGAATCCCGCGCCGCCTCGTCCCCGCAGACCGGAATCTTTCACCTCCGCAATGATCGACTCCGGCGCCATGCCAAGAGCCTTCCTGACTGCTTTGTAGCCGTCGAGTTCGAGGTAGCGATCGATCTCGGTCGCACCCAGGCCGAAGCGCTTCGAGACGACCTTCACTTCGTCGGGATGGGACACTAAATCGGCCATGGCCGTACACCATCAAGGAATGCTCGGGTGGACAATGCGCAGCTCTAGCTCCAGGATTCCAATCTCCTAGCGCCTCCGTTCGGTTCCTTTCTTCGTGTATTGATCGAGAATTTGGTCCATCTTTTGCGGCGTGAGATGCTCGTGAAAGTCGTAGTTGACCTGGACGGCCGGGGCCCAGCAGCAGGCACCCATGCATTCCACTTCCTCGAGCGAGAACAGGCCGTCCGGAGTTGTTTCCTTTTCTCGAATACCCAACTTCAGCCGGCAGCGATCCAGAATCTCTTCCCCACCCATGAGCAGACAGGCGATATTGGTGCACACTTGAACGTTGTATTTTCCCCGGGGTTGGGTGGTCAGCATGGAATAGTAGCTGATCACGTTGCGTACCTCGAGTTCTGTCAGTTCGACGCGACGCGCAATCTCGGCAACGACTTCGTCACTGAGGAATCCGACCTCATCCTGGGCATAGAGCAGGGTGGGAACCAGCAGGGAGCGTCGGGTCGGATAGTGGCTCGCCATCTCCTGGAAGCGTTGCTCGAATGGTTCTGAAAATCGCATGTCGGTGATTCCGATGTTCGCGCTCGAAACCCGTTCAAGCCGATCGCCAAGGATCCGAGCGCAAACTCCTAGCGATCAATCTCCCCCAGCACAATATCGATGCTCCCGATGGCGGCCACCACATCGGCAATCAGCCGGCCTTCGCACATGGCGGGCAAGGTTTGCAGATTGGCCAAACACGCCGAGCGCATATGCACCCGGTACGGCTTGGCGGTACCGTCGCTGACCACGTAATAGCCCATTTCGCCCCGGGGCGACTCCACCGCCTGGTAGACCTCGCCCGCAGGCACCGAGAATCCTTCGGTAATGATCTTGAAGTGGTAGATCATCGCCTCCATCTGCGTCTTCATCTTTTCCCGGTCGGGCAGCACCACCTTGGGAGCCTCGGCCTTGATCGCTCCTTCCGGCATTCCCGCCAGTGCCTGCTCGACGATCCTGGTGGATTCCCGCAGCTCTCGCACTCGGCAGATGTAACGCGCAAACACGTCCCCCTCTTCGGCCACCGGCACCGCAAAGCGGAACTTGTCGTAAGCGCAATAGGGCAGGTCGCGGCGCAGGTCGAAGTCGACGCCACTGGCCCGCAGGGTCGGCCCACTGGCGCCGAGAGCAAGGGCATCCTCCGCCGTTAGGCGCGCCACGCCCTTCGTGCGCATGAGCCAGATGGGATTGGCGGTGAGAAGATTTTCGTATTCGTCGATTTTCGCAGGGAAGCGGCGGACAAAGTCGCGAACCCGTGCAAAGAAGTCAAGCGGCGGTTCGAGAGCCAGTCCACCGATCCTGAAATACGACGTCATCATGCGCTGGCCGCTCACCGCTTCAAACAGCCGCAAGATGTCTTCCCGCTCGCGGAAGCAATAGAGAAAGACGGTCATGGCGCCAATGTCGAGGGCGTGCGTGCCCAGCCACACCAGGTGCGAGTTAATGCGGGTCAGCTCGTTGAGCAGAACGCGCACCCATTCCGCCTTGGGGGGAATTTCCAGGCCCAGCAACTTCTCGACAGCCAGGCAGTAACAGAGGTTATTGGTAAGCGGACAGAGGTAATCGATGCGATCGGTGAGGGGTACCACCTGCTGATAGAACTTGGCTTCGCAGGTCTTTTCAATTCCGGTGTGCAGATAGCCGATCTCGGGCATGATGCGCACCACGGTCTCACCATCAATCTCCAGGATGACGCGCAGCACACCGTGCGTGGACGGGTGTTGCGGCCCCATGTTCAGAATCATGGTGCGATCCTGATCGGCGTCGAGCGAAGGAATGGGAGTGAGCTGGGGCATGGCGGAACGCTAACGATAGCCCTCCACGGGGTAGTCCTTGCGCAGCGGGTGACCTTCCCAGTTCTCGGGCATCTGAATCCGGCGCAAATAGGGGTGGGCAAGGAATCGAATCCCGAAAAGGTCGTAGACCTCGCGTTCGAAGAAATTGGCGCCCGGCCAAATCGAGGTCACCGAGTCCAGAGAAGGTTCATCGCCCCCCAGCCGCACCTTCAAGCGTACGCGCTCTTTTTGCGGGATCGAGAGCA
>JASHSL010000560.1 GCA_030040855.1 Terriglobales bacterium | reverse complement strand
TTGCGCGTGCAAATGTCCCAAGCGCACACTTCATCCACGCTTCTGCCTACGACGTCCCGATTCAGCACTATGATGCGGTGGTCGCTGTGGGTGAACCTTTAACCTACCATTCCGAGACCGTCGCCGCCGACCGTCGTGTTAAAGCTTTCTTTCAACGCGTCGCCGAAGCCTTAACTCCTGGTGGCATATTTATCTTCGACGTGATTGGACTGGGAGAACCTTCTCTCGCCAACCGGACTTGGTTTTCGGCCGACGATTGGGCAGTATTGGTCGAGACAACAGAGGACCAGAATGAGAGGAGCTTGATCCGGGACATACAAATATTTCGCCGCGTCGGTGACACTTACAGTCGCAGCCATGAAGTCCACCGAGTCCAGCTGTTTGATATCTCGATACTGCGCCATGATCTTGCTGCTTGCGGGTTCGCCATCGAAACATCCCAGTCTTATGGCGCTCAACCGCTCCCTGCTCGGCGACATGCTTTCTTCGCGACACGGCTAGCGGCATGACTTTTAAGGGCACAATGCAGCGAGGATTAATCCTTAACGGTGAAGGGCTTACCGAACTCCCGGCCGGATTTCACACCGATCGGCAAGCACTTGCGGACTGACTGCCCAACCGAGCATCGGTCCGCCCCGCTTGGCTAATGTCGCAAACTATTGTGAGACGATTCATCCCAGTTACGAAGTTCGGTGTGTCCTCGAACAGCACTTCGCGCTTCCCGCACTAGGCTACGCATCTGGCGACAACGAGTGTAATATCGTCGCCCTGCTCTCCGCCGCTAAATTGACGGACGGCGTTGACGATGGCATTTTTGAGTTGCTCAACCGGAAGCTGTGACAAACCTAGCAACGTTTTAACCAAGCGAGATTCGCCGAATTCCTCACCGATACCATTCTCTGCCTCCGTTATGCCGTCGGTGTAGAGCACCAGCGTGTCCCCGGGAGCAAGCATCACTTCAGTGACTTCGCTTTGCCACGCCTCGAACATCCCCAGCACCATGCAGGTGGAGTGCAGACGTTCCACGTCCGTTTCCCCGGCGCGGACCAACAATGGCGGGAGATGGCCGCAGTTCGAGTACCGAAGAAGCCGACTTCGATCGTTGTAATCTGCAAAAACCATGGTGGCGTAACTGGCATCATCCGTGTTTTGGAAAAACAACCGGTTGACCGAGGTCAAGAGTCGCGGCAGATCATCCACGGCCATGGCATACTGACTGCGCAAATTGGCCTGAAGATTGGCCATTAAGAGCGCCCCCGGTACTCCCTTGCCCGCTATGTCGGCCAGCACAATTCCCAGGCGTCCAGGACGCAATTCGAGAAAGTCGTAAAAATCTCCGCCGACAGTCTTTGCAGGAAGGCAGACGCCCGTGTACTCCAGTGTCCGCATCGCAGGGAGCTTCTGCGGAAACAGCTTCATCTGTACTTGCCGGGCGAATTCCATTTCCTGCGCCGCACGCCGCTCCGCCTCGATGCGTTCAGCGATTGTCTCTCCCAGCCGGATGTTCTCGAGCGCAACTCCGGTCTCACTCGCCACCAGGGCCAGAAGCCGCTTGTCCTCGGCGGAGTACGACTCTTCCGATCGCCGCACTCCTAATACGACCAGACCTGTCAATCGCGCGCCCCGGTCTAGGATCGGTACCAAGCAATCTGGCGGAAGTTCCGGGGTGAACAGCGCGTCCGCCAGATTCTCTGGAGCTTCCTCGGTTACGTCCCAAGGCTCGCCATGCTGTACCAGTTGCTCAAGTGCAGGTTCGTTTGTAGGAATGATTTGAGAGTGAGGAATGTTGTCTCCGGCAGCAATGGAGAGTCGGTTGTCACTGTCCTCCAGATACACCGTCAGCCAGCTTGGTTGAAGGGCTTCTTTCAAATGGTGTTCCAGCAAAGCTGCCAATTCACTCCGCTGGGTTGCCGTGCGGGTTTTGTCAACCAGATCTTCGAGAATGACGCGTGCATCGTACGCACTGCGAAAGAACGCGCGATCGATTCGCCGTCCAACATCATGATGGACCCGGGTTCCCGTCCACAGCAGCACGGTACCGAAAATGGTCCCTAACGCGATGCCAAAGGGCACAGCCGCGACCGTCAGCGACTGGAGATAGCGAGCAAAGAAAAGCGCAAACGCGCTGGTTACAGCAACACTTACGAGCACCAGCAGGAGCAGAAACCCGCGCTGCACCAGTAAATAACGCGCGCTCCTGCGCAGCAAAACCGGAATTTCAAGCACGCGGTGTTTGATAACGGCATAAGCGAAGGAGAGCGGAAACAGCCAAAGGAGGGCGGCAACCGTTGCGCCAACCAGAATGGTTATGTGAAACCCGAAAAAATCGCTGGCCCCCAGCGCCAGCACGGCCGGCACGACGCCCACCAGTGTTCCCCACAGAATGACCCGGAGCTTCCGGCGCGCATCGGGGGAAGTGATGCTCCTCGCGTTCCAAATCAGGGAGATGAAGCCCAATACCAGCAAGCCATATGTGAAAAAGAGAACAGACAACCTGCCATACCGGATTTTCAGAACCAGGATCGACTGGCTGTTGTCACCGGAAGACAATGCCGGCGGCAATCAGCGCCCCGATCACCAAGGCCGCCCACTTCAGCCAGGGATGGCGGCGGTCCAGAGGCGAGCGCACGGGAAAGGTGGCGAAGAAGAAATAGAACAACGCGGCAACAAGATTGTTAAAAATTGCGCGGTATGCCGTGGCGAGCGGTCGTACCTCGGAGGGCACGCCGAGGAAAGAATTCGAGAACCCCGGGACGGCGATGAACCCAGCGAACATCAAAGCGACCAACCAGGCGTTGCGATCGTCCGGCCGAAGAAACAGTAACGCGAGGCCTACAGTTAGGAAGGCAATTGGAAACACGCGCATGATGCCTTGGCCAACATGCGCTGCGACTCCCGCCTCCGCCCTAGCCTGGCCACTCGCCCGGAAGGTCGCGTCTAGAATGATCGGACTTCGATTCCCCGGGCGCAGCACGGTCAGTTGAACCGTATCTCCTGGCTTGTGCTGAGCCCAGATGCGCGTGACAGAGTCTTCACCTTGCAGCGGACTTCCATAGATTGCAACGATCCGGTCTCCTCGCTTCAATCCGGCGTGCTCGGCGGGGCTGCCGGGCACAACACTTTGCACAAGCTGGGACCGTTCACCGGGGAGGTATTTGTTGTCGAAACCCAGTTCAACTGGGACCCCGTGACTACCGAAAAAGATCCACATGGCCGCGTAAAAAATGCTCGCCGCGGCAAACAGCACCGCCACCGCGATCAGCAGCAACCTTGGCGGGAACGAAAAGACAGCCATAACCCGAATATCACTGTATCCGGATTACATTCCCTGGGACAAGAACACAAGCGTCTGAAAACTGACGGCGGACCATACATTCACATAGGGTTGCGCCTCTGTTCGCCAGCAGATGCGATGTGTGAGTTGTACCCGGAGGTGACCCCGATCATCGAGGCAGAACGGTAATCATTAACGGCGCAGCGTAAAGCCACGCGGTTGCTGAATTCTTGGCGACAGAAGCTATTTCCCAGAAGCCGGTGTAATTCAACGCCGACCACTGGTACTTTCTCCCTTCCGGCATACGGGCAATCCGTCAGTTGGGCCTCCTGCCTTTTAGAGGGCCAACTTCAGAGTAGCCGACCATTGGACACTGAGACATGGCAGGTCATGTCAAATGAGTACGGGAGGTATGAGCAGGACATGCATATGTACTCGCGGTCACATGCCACTCACTCGTCCTTGTAAGGCCCCTGTTGACATCCCGACTAGAAGTAAAAACCAACTCCGCAGTGTATCTTCTCGCGGTGTCACGAGATCGCTATCCAGGACTCCAGAGTCTCTTGCCGGAGCCGTAGATCTTTCAATTCGTTTTCGGCTAGCCTCTCAGCACATCCCGCAATCACGTGCTTACCCATCTCAACCAGCGACTTTCGATAGTCTGAATTCTGCGTAGTGGAAGCTACATCAGTAAGAGCTCGCAGTAGCCTTAAACTCACCGCCACATCGCCCTTTGCATAAAGACGAATCTGCTCGAAAGCAGAATTGAGCAGCCCTTCAAAACTGATCCAGGGCATGCTCACCCGTACAACGCCTGGAGGATCGAAGAACAGTGGCTCGACGGGATCCCGCGAAGCAAAACGAATCATAATGCGGCTTAATTGGTCGATGCAGCTGATTGCGCTCGTGGGATCATTGACAGCGGGTGAGATCGCTCGTAAGGCGATGTCGACAATCTGTAGCACGCCGAATTCGACATCCTGTTGCAAAGTCCTGGTAGGACCGATGTCGAATACCGCACAAAATTGCCTGCTGACCTCCCCAGTCAGACGTTCTGGTCTCGAAGCAAGAAGAAGCGGAGTTCCTGCCGGAACAAAATGGCCGACCCGCCGGAGGACATGGACCTGCACATGATACGTCTTTGTAAGGTTGAGTAGTCTAGCTCTGTCCACGTAGCGGATATAGCCGGATGTCTCATTCACTACGGCCGGCCGCCATGTGGATCGTTCTAGAGGGTAGCGTCCTCCAATGCGAGGGTAGCGTTGGGCCGACGGCATTAGATCATCGATAATCGCCTCGGTTTCGGTGGCGATGCGATCGACGATGTGGTTGACACTGATCGCTTGGGATATGTGGTGGATAAAAGCCAACAACAGACAGACGCACACAAACGCCAAGATCATCGCGCCCAAAACGGTTGCCACTGGTGAAAAAGCATACGGAGAGGAGCGTGCTGCAGGCAGAGCCGCCATGCAGTAGGAAAACGTCCCAAGGAATACTCCGAGAGTCCACTGCGTCACGCGATCCCGCACGAAGCCCGTCAAAATCCGTGGAGAGAACTGCATGGAAGCCAACGTCAGGGTCATCAGCAGGATCGCGAACACGATGGAGACGACCGTCATAATCGAAGCGGCGATGCCGCCGAGAATGACTTGTGCCACCTGAGGGTCAGTGTGTGACGGAAAGAGCACTTTTGGGACCCAAGCGCTGAATTCCGGAAAAGCCTCCTCTGCTTCCGAGAGCAGCGCTCCTGCGCAACCTAGCACCAAAGTGATCGCCAGCGGGCGGACAAGAAAGCCGCCACGCAGGTTGTACATGACGTGGTGGAAGAACAGGGGTAAGCGCTTAAGCACGGTGCTTGTTTACGTTCCGCAGGAAGAATAGGGCAACGTTCCGAATCGGGCAAGCCAAACCGGATTGAAGCAAACCGCACGAGGTGCACTCCAACGGCACGTCGCCCGATTGTTGTTGGATGACGGGCCATCTGGACACTGACACGAGCCCGGTGGCTTTCGGCTCTCAATGTCCAGTTTGCCGACAACTCGGGCGGAAGGGACCTGGTGTGACCCGCCTATGGCACAATGGGTCGCCGTTCGGAAATTGCGCAGAAAGGCAAATAACCAGAAACGTGGACCCAAAAGATAGCCATCAGGTCTCATTGCGACTGCGGGAGCGACTGTGCGAACCTGCGATGCTCGATCTTACGAAGAGGCTGATCGCAATCCCGTCGGAAAATCCGCCGGGGAACCAATACGAGGAATGCGCTCGCACTCTCGTCGCCGAATTAGAGAGGCTCAACTTCGATGATGTGAGACGGGAGGGCGCGTGCGTGCTCGCTTCGGTTGGTAAAGGTCAACGAACTCTTTATTTCAGCGGCCATTTCGACGTCGTTCCGGCACAGAGCCGGGATCAGTTTCAGCCACGTGTCGAAGGCCAGAACCTGTTCGGCCGCGGTTCATCGGACATGAAGAGCGGCCTGGCGGCGATGATTCATGCGGCAGCAGCGGCGCGCGATGAGGGTCTTCTGACATCCGGCCGTATCGGCATCGTGCTGGTACCTGATGAAGAAACCGCTGGTCCCCGTGGGTCGCGAGATCTGTTTGCCCGCGGAGTACTGGGCAAAGATGGGATTGGAATGCTCACTCCAGAGCCGACGGGCGGGGTCGTCTGGAACGCCAACCGTGGAGCCGTTACGCTGCTCGTCATCATGCGGGGGAAAGCGGCGCACGTTGGTCGTCAATTCGAAGGTGTGAACGCATTTGAGCGTGCGTTACCAGGGATGATGCGGGTTGCCGAGATCAAGAAGGAAGTTGAACTTCGGGAAACAAAATACAAAATTGCCCCGGTGGGAGCACTCAAATCCATTCTGCTTCTCGGCGGGCGCGTCGAGGCGGGAACGAATTTCAATGTGACGCCCGATTTCTGCTCCTTCACTATCGACCGCCGTATCAACCCGGAGGAGGGGCTGGAGGAAGAAGAGCTACGATTGCGCGATGCCCTCAGGGAATTCGAGATCGAGACACTTCAAAAAGAACCGTCGGCAGCTACTCCTGCGGAAGATCCGCTGGGCCGAATTCTGTCGCGCCACATAGCCCAGATAACGGGAAAAGAAGCCAGCTTCGAAATGTGTCCAGGTCTGCTCGAAACAAGATTCTACGCGGCTCGCGGCATCCCTGCGTTCGCCTACGGCCCGGGATTGCTAAGCGTGTCTCATGGGCCCAATGAGTTTGTTCCCACTCGCAACATTGCCCAGTGTGCTTTGATTTATGCGCTCACCGCCGCCGAGGCGCTGAATCGAGATGTGCACAGCTGCTCGTAGATGTCGTGCCGCTCTCCCGTGATGAGCGGATAACCAGCAAACCGTCGTTTGATGCCTCCTGACGGGCGGGGCTCAACTTCAGAGTTGCCGACCACTCGCCTATTGACCGCTCTGATCCCGCTTTCAACCTCGACCATCGCCTGCCGCGGCATTTGAGGTATGCCGCAATTCCCAGGCTCGGTGAACCGGACCCAAGGTGGAGCTTGCGGAAATCTGACGCGCATGGAGCAGTGAGCCGGGAACTCCGGGACTGCGAAGGAAGACTCGAAGGGCAGAATCACCAGCGCATGTGACTGGAGTCACGGCCTGTGCTCCCAAGGAGGTGTTAGCGTTGCCCGCGGGGGCGAGCATGGACAAATCGGCCTTCACGCGGAGGCAGTTTGTCGTGACCGCCGCGGTTGGCGCTGGCGCCGCTATTCTCCACCCGAAAAACCAAGTCCTTTCTGAAATCGCGCCAATCAGCGGCGAACTCACATCTGCCCAAAGCTCAGTCGAAGTGGTGGGCGGTCGTTGCCACGAATGCCATGCGCAGTGCTCAATGTTGGTGCACGTCGCCAACGGCCGCGTGCTCAAGGTAGAAGGCAATCCCAACGGGCCGAATCACAGTGCGCTGTGTGCGAAGGGTCAGTCCACCGTCCAGAACCTCTACAGTCCCGAGCGTCTGAATTATCCGATGAAACGTACTCGGCCCAAGGGCGCGCCTGACCCGGGCTGGGTGAAAATCTCCTGGGATGAAGCGCTCACAACGATTGTCACGACGCTAGAGCGCATCAAGGAACAGTATGGCGCGCACGCAATCGCGATCGGACAAGGAACGGGCCGGAGCTCGGAAGAACAAAGCATGCGGCTCAAGAACTGTCTCGGTACTCCGAACTGGATAGTCCCGAGTCACATCTGCTACGCGCCGATGCGCGCAACGGTCGGCATGACAGTTGGCCACGATCTCGATGCCGAAAACGATCTGAGCGCATGCCAGGTCTACTGGGGCAAAAATCCCGTGTGGACGTATGCCGGGATGGTTGGCCGCCCGATCATGGACGACTTGCTCGAACGCAAGTCCAAGCTGATTGTTGTCGATCCACGCTTCGAGCACCCGATGGCGCACAAGGCCGACATCTTTCTTCCGGTGCGACCGGGATCGGACGGAGCGCTCTTGCTCAGTTGGATTCACGTCATTCTCTCTGAAGGCCTGTTCGACAAGGAGTTCGTCGCCAAGTGGACCAATGCGCCGATGCTGGTACGTACGGACACCTTTCATCTGCTACGCGAAGCGGATGTTACTCAGGGTGGCGATTCCCGAGATTTTCTGCCATCTCCGGAATGTATTGCGGATCGCACCAGGCGGCCTACCCTGATGGTGTGGGACACGACCACGAAGCACGCTGTACCGGCCCATACGCTTCCAGCCGAGCCCGCGTTGTTCGGCAAATACAGCGTGAACGGAATCGAATGCAAGCCAGTGCTGCAATTGCTGGCCGAGCGCGCCGCCACGTACGAACCGGAAAGAGCAGCCGAGCTGTGTTGGACAGGATCCGCCGGGAAGATTCGTGCTGCGGCGCGCATGTACGCCCGTGCTCCGAGCGCCTGCATGGAAGTGGGTGGCCAGGGCATCGAAGGGCACACAAACGCGTTCCAAACACTTCGTGCGCAGGTCATTCTGGCGGCACTGACTGGCAACATCAATCGCCGCGGGGGTCTTTGTGGTGT
>JASHSL010000559.1 GCA_030040855.1 Terriglobales bacterium | reverse complement strand
ATGACCGTGAAACACTTGCTCGCCCAGAATCCTAATCCCACGGAGGATGAAATCCGCGGAGCCTTGAGCGGCAATCTATGCCGATGCACGGGGTACAGCCAGATGTATCGCGCGATCCAGGCCGCGGTTGCAGCCGAGCAGAAGGGAATGGCACGGTGAGCGGAGCGACGGACGCGATCGGCTGTCTCGACGGTGGCCTGCACGCGGGAAATTTGTCGTCCTGAGGCGACACGAGCGCAAGACATTATGCCTAACGACTTTTCCATCATCGGTAAGCCCATGGCGATGGTCGACGCTGCCGAGAAAACCACCGGCGGGGGCAAATATGCCGACGACCTCAGCCTCCCCGGCATGCTGGTCGGTAAAATTCTGCATTCGCCCTATCCCCACGCCCGCATCAAGCGAATGGACACGAGCCGGGCCGAAAAGCTCAATGGCGTTGTCGCCGTCGCTACCGGCCAGGATGCACCCAATCCTTATGGCATTCTTCCCGTCGGCCACGACGAGCACGCCCTTGCCGTCGACAAAGTCCGCTATGTCGGAGATAACGTCGCCTGCGTCGCCGCCATCGATGAGGCTACCGCCGAGAAGGCGCTGCGGTTGATGGAGGTCGACTACGAGGTCCTGCCCGCCTATTTCGATCCTGAAGAATCGATGAAGGCGCAAGCGGACCTCATCCATGACAACAAGCCTAACAACCTCGAAAAGGACTATCACCACGTCTTCGGCGATCCCGAGAAGGGGTTTGCCGAGGCGGACCACATCGCGGAAGGACGGTTCATTGCGAATGAGGTAACCCACGCCGCCATGGAGCCGCATTCTACGCTGGCTGCCTTCGACATTGATTCCCAGAGCGGCAAGCCGGCAAGGCTCACCGTCTGGTCGTCTACGCAGGTCCCTTACTACCTGCAACACAAATTGTCCCTGGTGCTCGACATGCCCATGGCGCAGATTCGGGTCATCAAGCCGCTGGTAGGCGGCGGATTCGGCGGCAAGAGCGAAGTTATCCCGCTAGAAATCATCTCCGCCATCACCGCCAGAAAAGCACGACGGCCGGTGAAGATCACCTACACCCGGGAGGAGGTGTTCTGGGCGCACCGGGGGAGGCCGCGCACCATCATCGACTTGAAGACCGGCATCACCAACCAGGGGCACATCACCGCCGTAAAGGCGCGGGTGATTCAGGACGGCGGCGCCTATTGTTCCTACGGCGTGGTGACCATTCTTTATTCGGGAGCCCTCTTAGGCGCTCTTTACGACATCGCCCACATCCAATATGACGGCTACCGCGTACTCACCAACAAGCCCGCCTGCGGCGCCATGCGCGGTCACGGGACCGTTAATGTGCGCTTCGCATTCGAATCGCAACTGGACGAACTGGCGGCCAAAATCGGAATGGATGCCGTCGAAGTGCGCCGTCGCAATTTGCTGAAGCCGCCAACCATCACCGTAAATGGCCTGCGAGTGCAAAGCTACGGTTTGCCGGAGTGCATCGAGAAGGTTGCCGAAGCGTCGGGCTGGAAAGCGCGCAAGGGGCATCTGCCAAGAGGGCGGGGATTGGGCTTAGCCTGCAGCCACTACGTAAGCGGCGCCGCCAATTCCATCATTCGCTCCGACATGCCGCATTCGACCGTGAACATTAAGATCGATCGGGATGGAGGCGTGGTCGTCTACACGGGCGCGGCAGAAATTGGCCAAGGCTCCGATACGATGACCGCACAGATCGCCGCCGAGGTCCTGGGCTGCTCCCTGGGGCGGGTGAAGATTTTTGCCGCCGACACCGATCTCACTCCCATCGATATCGGTTCTTATTCAAGTCGCGTCACCTTCATGGCAGGCAATGCCACCTTGCGAGCCGCCCAGGAAGTTAAGAAGCAAATAGCATCAGCCGCTGCCCGCAAGATGAACTGCTCGCCCGAGGATCTGGTGTTTCGCGATGATTCTGTCCGAAAGCGCGATGCACATCTCGAGACGGCCGTTCTCGGCGGTGCCAGCCAGCCAGGCTCAGGCGCCTCTGTCGCCGGACGCGTCGAAGGCCAAATCCTCCGCGGCTCGCTGCAGCAGAAGCGCAAAGATGAAGCCCCGAAGGATTCGATGAGCTTCGAAGAGGCGGTCGTCGCGGCGATCGACTTTCATGGGGCTTTGAGTGGAACGGGTTCGTATGCGCCTCCGCTCGAAGCTCGTGGCGGGAAGCACAAAGGGGCCGGAGTAGGCCCATCCCCCGCCTACTCCTATTCTGCGCAGGCAGCGGAAGTCAGCGTTGACGAGGAAACCGGAGAAGTCGCGGTCCACAAGGTGTGGGCCGCACACGACTGCGGACGTGCCTTGAATCCGGTTTCCGTCGAAGGTCAGATTATCGGCTCTGTTTGGATGGGCATGGGACAAGCCCTCAGCGAAGAAATGGTTTGGAAAGATGGCATGCTCATGAACCCCGGCTTACTTGAGTATCGCAGCCCGTCTTCGGTGGAGTCCCCTGAAGTTGAGCCCATCATCGTCGAAAGCGTCGATCCGGAAGGTCCGTTCGGAGCGAAAGAGTGCAGCGAAGGTTCCCTTGCCGCCACGATCCCTGCGATCGCAAACGCCATCTATGACGCGGTTGGAATTCGTTTGCACGAGTCCCCGTTCACCCCCGAGCGAGTGCTGGCCGCACTGCGAACAAAAAAGGCGCAGAAGAAGATTAACCTGACAGAAGGCATCGATCCGACCGCGCCCGCCGGTTTCCGCGAACACGGGGGAGCGCTGTGGTTTCGAGGCAAGGGCCCCAAGCGGCATCCGCTCGATCCCTCGCGCAGAGAGGTCCACGAGGCAGCGAGAGGTGACGATTGAGCCTTCCTCAATTCCAGTTGCTGTTTGCCCAGACGACCCAAGAGGCTGTGGAGCTGCTAACGAAGTATGCTGGGAAGATTCGTGTACTTGCCGGCGGCACCGACTTAATTCCCTCCATGCAGCAGAAACTCTTCGAGCCAGATTACGTTCTCGATATTCGTCGTATCGCTGAGATCGGAGGGATCCGCGAGCTGCCGGGAAGCGGTGTGGAGATTGGAGCGCTCACTACGCTTACCATGATCGAACACTCCGAAGTTCTTCGACGCCGCTATCCGGTATTGACGGAAGCCGCAGCCACGGTGGCATCGCCCCTGCTGCGCAACATGGGCACGATGGGAGGCAATATTTGCCTCGACACTCGCTGCCTGTGGTATAACCAGTCGCTCACCTGGCGTCAAGCCTGCGGCTTCTGCATCAAGAAGGACGGAGATCTGTGCCACGTGGCGCCCGGTGGCACCAAGTGTTGGGCTGCGTTTTCAGCCGATACCCCCGCGGCACTATTGTGTTTAAACGCCGAGTTGGAAATCGTTGGGCCATCCGGCGCACGGCGCGTTCCCATCAGCGACTTCTACACCGGGCTCGGTGATAATTACCGCAGGCTGCAGGCGAACGAGTTGCTCACTCGGGTCTTCTTGCCCGAAGCTTCGGCAGACTATCGAGGTGTCTACCGCAAACTGCGCATTCGTGGCTCGATCGACTACCCCTTGGCCGGTGTAGCGGTGGCGGTGAAGCGCTCAAATGGCCGTTGCGCTGACGCTCGAGTCGCCATTACGGCGGTGAACCCTGCGCCGGTCATGGTGAAGGGGGCGCGGGAAGCTCTGGTAGGAGAAGTTATTGATGAAGCTCTTGCCGAGCGGATCGGAGATTTGGCCGCAAAAACCGCCAAGCCGTTGACCACCTCGGCACTGACTCCGGAATACCGGCGTGAGATGATTCGAGTCTTCACTAAACGCTCCGTACTGGCCGCCGCACAGAGCTGATCACCTCGAACAAAACTGCAATGGCTGGGTCGCGGTTTCCAGGTTAATGTCTTACTGCATTTGGTCCTGCGAATTGCAACATTCGAATTCTTGGTGCCTGTGCTCCTTCTTACGCGGAGACAACCCAAGAATTACGTGCTAGTCTGCCTCGATGCTATAGAGTTCGCGGTAATCTGCATTGTGGCTGAAACTGCTGCCAGATGAATTCTTCGCCGGCATCAGCAAGCGTTGGAGGTTCAACGGTGGCGTATATCGCAATCCGAGTGGCAACGACTTCCGATATACCAATATTACTGCGGCATCGACGCCTCATGTGGTGGGAGATGGGTCGACGGGACGAATCTGCACTCGACCTGATGGAAACAGCGGCCAGGGAGTACTTCTCTAAGGCGGTGCCGGACGGTTCATATCATGGATTATTAGCGGTCAATCCGGTTGGCGAAACTATTGGCGGCGGGGGGATCGTCATCAGTCCCTGGCCCGGGGTTGTTGGGCAGCGGGCGCCAAAACGAGCCATGATCCTGAATCTCTATGTGGAGCGCGATCATCGGCGGCGCGGCGTGGCTTCTGAGCTGATGAAGGCAATGATCCTATGGTGTCGCCAGCACAGCTTCTCGAGCGTTGCCCTGCACGCGAGCGATGAAGGGCGCGGGTTGTATGAACGACTTGGTTTTAAGCCTACTGATGAAATGCGCCTTGACTTCAACAAGACTGCGAACGAATCATGAGGTAATCTAGGCTATTCACGCCGCAGCTTCCAACTAACTCAATGCCCGTAATCGGCAGCCGTTTCCCGTTGGCCAATTCCGTGGCGTCAGCCTGTACAACTCAGAAAGCCAGTGCCAAACCGAGAACTTACTCTGGGTGATCTATAGGTATGTGTCGTTCTCCGATTTTGTGATCGGCTCCGGAATTCAATACAACCCATCTCATAAATAGGTCGGTTGCTCCTCCGGCCCACCGCAACCAGCATCTTGTGTCCCACCAAAGGGTTGCGGATAATCACCCATCGGCTTAGTTGCGCAGAACCTACGATCGAAAACGGATTGAGACCGCAGTAACACCGCTTTGCATTCAGCAGAATTCCCCCCTTAGAAAAACATTTTCAAACCCTGAGCCATTTGCTCCCCCATTTTCCGCAGTTATCAGTAGAAGCAGAATTGCGGGATTTGCTGAAAAGGAGGGCCGTTATGGCTGCCAAACCTATCGTCACTCCCAACTTGATTCCAGATACACAGCAGACCGTTTCGGAAACCGGCAAGCCAAACTGGAGAGCCTGCTCGAACGCATGGAAGAAGTGTTGCGCAAAGCTCTTGGGGACGATGAGGACACAATCCGGAACTCTCTCGGTGGGCTTTGAACCGCTTCGGAAGCGGAGTGCTGGAAGTCGAAAACGCACCAGGCCTGCTTCAAATTACCGACAAGGGAAGCTTTATGCACCGCAATCACGTTTGGATATCTAGCTTGCGAAGACTTCTAACCTTGCAAGTTTTCGCCCTGCTCATCTGCGCTCCGGCTGCCTGGAGCCAAAGCTTTGGCCACGAATGTCAACGGGGGCGCCAGCTCGTGCGGCGGACCGGATAAGTACAACAACGATGGGGAATTTCAAAGCGTGGGTTTCGCAAAATCTATATGTCCGGACCCAGACGCCCCGGCAGAGGGCGATGCCAGTAATTCGCTCGCTAAGAAAGGGGACCATTGGTGTTGCAGCTGCTTATGGAGCCTCTTCAGCGTACGGCTTCATAACGTACGACACGGTCATCCTAATGCCCCCGCGCCATTACAAGAAGGACAGCGTGGATTTCACCATGTCAGATTCCTATAAAGTCACAATCAAGAATAAGGGCGGCAGCGGCTGGTTCAAAATTTGCTGGCAACCTGGCACCTGTGTAAAGGCAGTCAAGGGTAGTGGCAGTAGCAGTATTACTACACCGATGACACTTGAGAGCCGCCCCTTTCGTTTACAGATAGCGAAGGTAGGGAGCGCAAATGCCAAAGCTTCATCGCCCAAAACATGTTGGGGGCTGTTTACCAAACCCCCGGACATCCCAGCTTCGGAGGACTGCCGGGGAAAGGCTGGACGTGCATTTGGACGTCCGGTACCCCATGTTTAGCGAAGTAACTGAGAGCGGGATGGGACGACCGTGCGTAATCGAGATGCTTTTATTTGGCTGGAAGGCATTTCCAGAAAGGAGAAGTCCGATGAAAGGTCTTCGCTCTATTCTGCTCAGCAGCGTGCTGGTAGCAGCAGCAACGCAGGCACAACAAGCATCGCCGTCGATGAACTCGGATCCGAACATTCCATTGACCAATGAAAGTGTCACGCAACTAGCTTCGGCTGGCGTGCCGGATCGGCTCGTCATTGCGAAAATCAAGGCCGCGAAGAGTGTCCATTTTGATACCAGTCCCGCAGGCCTGAAAGCTTTGAGCGCTGCTGGGATTCATGAGGACATCATTGAAGCCATGATCTCCAGGCAGGACGCCGGACGAGTGGACTCCAGCCCTCAGCCCACAGCCTCGGCAGTACCCGCCTCCAACCCCGACGATCCAATGTCGCCTCACGAGGAGGGCGTTTACTTCATGAAAGACGGAAAGATGTTAGCCATTGATCCGGGGGCCTTCCAGGGCGAGAAACACAGCGGCATGATGAAATCGATGGTGACTCAGGGATTTGCCAAGATGCGGACTAAGGCCGTACTTCGCGGTGCTCACGCGCCCACGCAAATTGCCGACCCGAACCCCACTTTTTATTTGTACTTCGGCAAGGAGGATACTTCTCCAGCTATGTCATTTTCACCGGAGCCAAAGTCGCCACGCGAATATCTGCTGGTAAAGCTCGAAGTCACTAAGGAGGACCGCCTGCTTGAGACTATGACCGGGTCCAACATGAACGCCGCCACAAAGTCAGCCATGAAGTTCAGTTACTCCAAAATTGCTGCGAGTGCCTATAAGGTCACCCTGGATACCCCACTGACTCCTGGAGAATACTGCTTCTTCCCCGGAGCTGCCGCAGACATGGGCTCGATGGCGGCCATGGGCATGGGCCGCGTGTACGACTTCGGAATTGTTTCAGGGCATTGAGCTTCAGCGCTCGCGAGGAACAACCCAATGCCGCTCAGCAGAAGTTCCCTAAGTAATCCTGGATGGAAGCCAACGGTGCGGCTCGGAATCGAGCACTGACATGCAGGCCGGTAAGAAGTACACCGTCGTAGAAACAGGGGATTCGCGCCCACGCAAGAGTGGCAGAGTTCAAGCTTCAATGTTGGGGGGGAAAACCATGCGATATCCGAAAATTGTTGCCGAACTGATTTGGGTTGTCGCCGTCCTACCCGCGATAGCCGGAGCACAAGTCGTGCTCACGGTTAATTCATTCACCAGCTGATCCACACCCAAGGCCAACCACAGTAGCAGCATTGCGCTGGTGGTCGGCTAGGGCTCGAACACCTATCTGCAGTTCAGCTTCGCCAACCTGCTGAGCGGACTCAAACGGCAGCAATGTCTCTGCAGCTGACGTGGTGGTTTACGTCGATGCCGTGGTCACGTCTGGAATCATGGATGTATATGCCGTGAATGGCTCGTGGTCGGCGAACACGATTACCTACAACAACGCTCCACCGCTCGGCAACAAGATTCTGAGTGCAGTGCCGGTGAGCACGACTGGCTACATTTCTCTGAACGTGACCTCCACGGTGCAAGCGTGGCTGAACGGGACGCTGGCCACCAACGGCATCGCGCTGATACCCACGTCGGGCAGCTCCATTCTGGCGTCGATCGACAGCACCGACAATATCCTGACTAGCCATCCAGCACAACTGAACCTAGTGCTGGTATCTGCTGGGCCGCAGGCACCCGCAGGTGCAACTGGATAAGTATTGGTGTTCATAAGTGCTCGCACCCCACCACCAGCGAATCCGGTATCGGGAGAATTCCAATACGCACCGGCACCGGGAGGATGGGCGCAGCCCCGTTCGATTGCCCCCTATGCCCCCTCGCCCAGCTTCGCAAATGCCCCCTCCGGCCCGGCACGGGAGGCGCCGGTTCTCCGTACAGCTCCAGCGCCCAGAATTGTGGCTACGGCATCGGCTCTAATGGTTCGGGTGGGTATGTGCTTACAACGTGGTAAGCGCGCTTGAGTGCGTTCAGGATTCCTTTGCGAACGACTTTAGAGATCACCTTCAGATAATGAACTGGGACCGGGATGTCGACGCAAAGGCCGAAATTAGGCAGGCGGCAACGCCCTACTGCAGCGTGGTCTCTAGCTGCACAAGCAACTTGAAGGAGCTAGCTTCACTGCGGGGAATCCCTGGTTGGGAAATAGGAGGCGCGCAGCCTGGCCAAGGCAGCATCGCATTTAGCAATCTGACGGATCACTGTTTTTGGATTGCCGCAAGCGAATCCCGCCGCCGTCCTGGCTCCAGGATTATGAATTATGTGCCACATGTTTAGGCTGCGCTGATACCAGTCCCGCGCTTCATTCCAGCGTTGAAATTGCTTTTCCGGTGAGGAGGTCCTGGCCGCAGCCGTCTGCGACACGTCACCGAGTGCTGAGTAGGCATCGGCCACGACGTAGCGGGCGTCCAGTATGTAGTCGCGAGTCGCAATAACTTCCTCTGTGATTTTCAAAGAACGCTGGGCCTCTTGGGCAGCTTCTGATTCTTTCCCCATGATCGCAAACACAGTTGCCATCTTCACGTGAATGCCGGCGACGAGGGTTTGAACGAATCGATTTGGATTTGCTTCCCACATTTGCAGTGCCGATCGATTGCTATCTAATGCGGCGTCGGCGTTGCCGCTGCGCGCAAGCGCTTCACCGGTCCAAATCAGGACCCAGGCAAGCGACCATCGTGGTTCGCCGTAGGCCGGGTCGCGCGCGATTTGCGAGCGAAGCATCGCCTCCGCTCTTTGCAGCAGGGCCAGACCCTTCTCCGAGTCACCATTGAGCGCTAGCGCATTGCCTTGCTTCGCGAGAGCCAAGGCAAGGTCGGCCTGAATCACTGCGTTATTGGGATCAGCTGCCAGCAATGATTCCAAAACGTCAACCTCTCTCCTGTAGGTCGATAACGCACCTTTGACCTCACTGCCGATAAGCAGAACGTCGCCCAATCGCTCTTGCGCCCACGCCAGGAGCCTTCTTGCATTGGCGTCACTGCCGCTCGCAGACAATGCTTCAAAAATCTGAATGGCGTGACGGGAGTGATCCACTGCTTCTTTTGCAAAGCCCATATTTGCCAATTGTTGGCCGGATTTCACTTCACTCTTCCCCAGAGCGAGTTGCACAGCTCGATCCTGCGGCGCAGCGTGCAATTGCGCTTCGATGATCGGTTGTTCCTTCTGGAGGTACGCCCAGGCTCCTTGATAATCGCCGCTGGAATACCTGAAGGTGACAAGAATATCGTAATTGCTTTGTAGCTCCCGCAGAACCGCAGCATTCGACGGTGCGAGCTGATAGGCTCGTTCGGCCGTGGCCAGCGCGTGCAATTCGTTCGCCATATTGGTCGCCTCGTCTTCCGCGTCAGCCTGGTTGCTGAACGTAGCCGCGAATAGCCGCTGGCTTCGGGCAAGCGCCACCTGGTCGTCGACGTTGTTGGGATTGGCTCTTGCAAGGGGCTGTCGAATCGCAATCGACTTTCGGTAGCTGTCGATGGCTCCCCGGATGTCGCCCAAATTTGCGCCAAAGGGATTTCCCTGGACGGTTCCTACCTTTTCATATGCCGATGCCAGCTCGCGCCGCAGCGAGGCATCAGAAGCCGCATCGCGAGACATGCCGTCGAGGTAACGCAATGCTCGTTCGACAAGTAACCTGCGGGCGGGGGTGGAGCCGGGAAGATCCTGGATAGAGTCATGCACGTCGAAAATTAGCGAGTTGGCCAACTCGCGAACATCATTGAAGCGGCGTTGGGCGATGCGCGCTTCGTGCAATGTTGCTGCCATCCCAGCCGTTATGGCAATGGCAACTACGACCGCCGCTGCAACACCCGCTTTGTGGCGAGTGATGAACTTGGCCGTCCGGTATCTGGCAGTGTCTTTGCGTGCGAGGACTGGCAGATTCTCCAGGTGACGCCGGATATCCTCTGCGAATTGCTCAACCGACGCGTAGCGCCGCTGCGGCTCTTTTCGCAGCGCCATGAGCAGAATGTTATCCAAGTCGCCGGATAATCTTTTACTTAGCTTTTCCGTGGAGTCGCCAAATGCTTCCAGCATTGCAAGACCGGTCCGAGCCGTGTCCCCATGGTCCCCGTCGCTTCCTCTCTTGCGCACGGCCGTGCTCGGTTTCTCAGGTTCTGCTTCGCAAACCGCACGGGCGACCTCCTGCGGAGTGCTGTTGGCCCGACGGTAGGGATGAGAGCCAGTGAGCAATTCATAAAGCACCACACCGAGTGAGTAAACGTCACTCGCGGTGGTGATCGGTTCGCCTTTCACCTGCTCGGGACTGGCATAGCCGGGCGTCAGTACTCGAAATAGAGTCAGGGTTGGCTCGAAGCGGCCTTCGATCGCGTCAGTGTCCAGCAGTTTGGCAATGCCAAAATCCAGTAGCTTCGGCGTACCCTCGGTAGTCACGAGAATATTGCCGGGTTTGAGGTCGCGGTGAATAATCAAGCGCTGGTGCGCGTACTGCACCGCCGAACAGACCTGTAGGAAAAGTTTCAATCGCTCGTTAATCGAAAGTTTGTGATTCACGCAGTATTCGTCAATCGGCTGACCTGCGATCAGCTCCATGACGAAGTAAGGTACGCCATCTTCCGCGCTTCCCCCATCGAGCAGGCGAGCGATGTTGGGGTGGTCAAGAGTGGCTAGAATCTGCCGTTCGTTCTTGAATCGGCTCAGGACGAAACCAGAGTCCCGTCCGGCACGCATGAACTTGAT
>JASHSL010000558.1 GCA_030040855.1 Terriglobales bacterium | reverse complement strand
GATGAGTGCAGCCATTCGCAGCCGTTGCAGGACATCAGCGAGAATGGTGGAAACTATTGCTTCTCGAACTGAAACGAACAAGCGCGACCCTCGACGCGTGTTCCAGTCCCTGTCTTGTCATTAAAGTGTGCGTCGATGCTGTAGCTATACTCAGTGCCGCGTGGGGTATCCCGTCCTGGCACGTATTCCTTGGAACCGGTACGGCCAGTAGCATAAAGCCTCCCAGTGCCGTCGGCCTCGATCTTGCCTTCAATCAGCAATGAGCTTGGCTGACCCTCGGTGCCATGCAGTCCGCGAAGATTGCTGTCCCTCACTTCGCTGGTAAACCGGTACGAATAGCCAAGAGCATCCCTCGCCGACGCGCAGGAGACCGTCGTCAGCCACTTGCCGTCGAATCGATCGGCCGCGACCGAAATCCTTGATGATGCTGCAACGGCGATGATGGCAAGAAACGTACGCGCGTGCGACAGTCTTTTTGGGCAGTGATTCATGGGCACGATTCCTGACGTTGGAGGATTATATCCCGACACTGTTGGCTGCAGCCAAGAGAACGCGTAGCCGGTTAGGGCGGAGCAATCGAAACGAATTTCAAGCGGAGATAATTGTTGTAGCCAACCTCCACAGCCGCCGCGCTTTCATTGACTTGCCCTAGCAGTGGACCTAACATTTCAGCTCAATGATCGGCCAAACCATCTTGCGCTACCGCATCGTCGAAAAGCTTGGGGGCGGTGGGATGGGAGTCGTTTACAAGGCCGAGGACATGGAGCTTGCTCGCTTTGTGGCGCTGAAATTCCTGCCTGAAGACCTGGCCCAAGACTCCCATGCATTGGAACGCTTTCGCCGTGAAGCCAAGGCTGCCTCGGCGCTGAACCATCCCAACATCTGCACCATCTATGACATCGGGGAGCATAACGGGCGTGTCTTCCTCGCCATGGAGTATCTGGACGGCATCATGCTGAAGCACCGCATCGGCGGACGTCCCCTGGATACAGATTTACTCCTTTCGCTTTCGATTGAGATCGCCGATGCGCTCGAAGCAGCCCATACCGCGGGCATCGTGCATCGAGATATCAAGCCGGCCAATATTTTCATCACCAAACGCGGACATGCCAAGGTGCTCGATTTCGGGCTGGCCAAGAGAGCTGCGACCGACATCGGCCGGGAATCGAGTTCAGGCGCCGACGACCCTACGATCAGTTTGAAAGATCTCACGACTCAAAATACAACTCTCGGCACGATCAATTACATGTCGCCCGAGCAGGTCGCAGGCAAACCTCTGGATGAGCGCAGCGACCTTTTCTCCTTCGGCGTGACTCTCTATGAGATGGCGACCGGCCGCCTGCCCTTCGATCGCGACACGCAAGGAGCGACTTATGGAGCCATTCTCCACGAACCACCGGAGCCCCCTAGTCATTGGAATCCACAGCTGGTGGCTCCGCTGGATGCGATCATCGGGAAAGCTCTCGAGAAAGACCGCTCGCTTCGTTATCAACACGCCTCCGACATGCGGGCGGACTTCGAGCGGCTGAAGCGCGACACCGACAGCGGGCAGGTTTCGGCGCAAGCGTCAGGGAAAGTTACTGGACCGAAAGCTTCTCACAGGATTTGGAAAACTGCGCTTCCTGTTCTGATTGCCTTGCTCATCGTGGCTGTGGGTGCGGGCGTGCGTTACTATCACTCGCGGCAACAAGCCAATCGCCTGACCGACAAAGACACCGTCGTTCTTGCAGACTTCGCCAACAGCACCGGCGATGCAGTTTTTGACGACACCCTGAAAACTGCGCTGAGTATTGCGCTGAACCAATCCCCTTTTTTGAACGTTCTTTCCGACAACAAGGTTGCGGCAACGCTGAAGCTGATGATGCGCCCGCGCGACACCAAACTCACGCCCGACGTTGTGCGTGAGCTTTGCCAGCGCGCAGGCAGCAAAGCTTACATTGCGGGAGCCATCGCCAACCTGGGCGGCGACTATGTGCTGGGATTGAAGACGGTGAATTGCCAAAGTGGCGAACTTCTGGCGCAAGAGCAGGTCACAGTCACCACCAAGGAGAAGGTGCTGGAGACGCTGGGGACTGTCGCATCCAAGCTGCGCGGCGAGCTGGGCGAATCGCTGGCTTCGGTGCAGAAACTTGACGTTCCGCTGGAACAGGCCACCACGTCCTCGCTCGAAGCCCTGCAAGCGTACAGCCTTGGATTAAGTACTTACCGAGAGAAAGGCCCAGCCGCTGCCCTGCCCTACGGTCAACATGCTATCGAACTCGACTCGAAGTTCGCCATGGCGTATGTGGCAGTGGGCAACGATTACTTCACCATGGGTGAGACGGGACGCGCCAGCGAATATTTCACCAAAGCATTTCAGTTGCGCGAGCATGCCAGTGATCGGGAAAAGCTGGCGATCGCCGCACAGTACTACGGAACCGTAACCGGGGAATTGGAGAAAGCGGCACAAACCTATCAGGAGTGGATTGCCAGCTACCCGCGACGCAGCGGGCCCCACGTTGGTCTCGGCAACGTGTACTGCGAGCAGGGACAATACCAAAAGGCCACGGATGAATTCAGGGAAGGCCTCCGCCTCGCCCCGGATAGTGGAGGCCCCAACGTGAATCTCGCCAACACCCTGCTTGCCTTGCAGCGGTTCGATGAGGCGGGGCTCGCCATCGGGCGGGCGCAGGCGCGGAAGCTCGATTACTACATATTTCACAACCTTCTCTACGCTCTGGCTTTTCTTCAAGGCGATCGATCAACTATGACGGAACAGCAGCAATGGTTTGCGGGCAAGCCCGAAGAGAACTTTGGTCTTTCACTCGCATCCGACAGTGAGGCATTCGAGGGTCATCTGGGCAAAGCGCGGAAACTGACCAAGCGGTTTGTGGAGTCCGCGATTCACGCTGACAGCAAGGAAAATGGAGCAATCTGGCTGGAGAATTCGGCCTTGCGCGAGGCTGCCTTCGGTAACCTAACCGATGCCAAGCAAGCAGCAACGGACGGGCTAAAGCTGGTTCCGACGAGTCAGGGAGTCGAGGTCGAAGCTGCGCTTGCCTATGCCATGGCAGGCGATTCGGCACAGGCCGAATCGCTGGCGCCAGACCTGAACAAGCGTTACCCGCTCGACACGCAGGTGCAATCTCTATGGCTTCCTGCGATTCACGCGCAACTGGCGCTGAACCACAAGGCTGCGACTGCCGCAATCAACCGCCTGCAAGCCGCCTTGCCGCCGATCGAGTACGGCCAGATACAGTTTATCGTCAACACCTCCTGCCTTTACCCCACATATATTCGCGGCCAAGCTTACCTGGCGGCTGGGCAGAGCAAAGAAGCTGCCGTCGAGTTCCAGAAGATTCTCGACCACAGCGGCGTCGTGTGGAACTGCTGGACGGGAGCGTTGGCGCGTTTGGGAATAGCGCGTGCGAATGCGCTCGAAGCCAGAAGTTCACAAGGTGCTGATGCAGACGCTGCACGCGTACGGGCACTCGCCGCCTACAAAGACTTCTTCACCCTCTGGAAAGACGCCGATCCCGACATCCCCATCCTGAAAGCAGCCAAGGCGGAATACCAGATCTCCCTATCGCAAGTGCGCCAACATCAGGATCGCCCTCCCACGCCATAAGGCGAGCATTTGCCGCACCCGGCGCCTTTCCATCTCTCTCAACATTCCTCTATTATGAAGGACCTGCGGAGATGCACTCGCATTACGGATGTCATAACGACGTCGGCCTCACAACCGAGTGAGTAGGTTGTAAACAGATGGGATGAGAAGTTCCGCAGGAACCTACCCCGGGCTCTACATCCGCGGTACGCCGGGTGAACCAGCGCACGCTCGAGAGGACCGACAAGATCAACGGCAAGATCTTCGACACTAGGCGGATCGAGCTTTCTGCCGATGACTGCAACTGTCGCGTTATGCACTTTGGCATTGTTTCCCTTGCGCGTACCAAGATACCAATATACATTGGTACACATGCAGCAAGATGATGCCCGGCTCATCGTGGAACGCGTGCAGACCGGGGTGCGCATGGAGAAGCGCCTGCTGAAGGTGCTCAAGGCGTTTGCCGAATATCACGATCTGACGCTCGGCGACTTGCTCGAAGGAATTGTCCTGCATGCTTTCGAGGGCAAATGCCCGTTCAACGCCGAATCGCAGGCGCAGATCAGGGAACTGAAGAGGTTCTATGGGCTCGAACTCGATGCGAGCGCCAGCCACAAGCTGAAGGAACGTGCTCACGCCAACCGGAGGCGTGGTAAACCATGACACGCCCGAAGGCGATCCTCGGATTGCAGTGGAGCTTGGGGGTGGTGGTGTTCGCCGAGGCTGCGTTGCTGGCGTTCTCTAGCCACGCTCATGCCGCGCAGCAGCTTGGAGTGCAGCGGGTCGTCTTGACGGCATTGGCTTGGGCCGAGATGCTGGCCGCCGCACTGTTCCTAATTCCAGCCACC
Organism: Terriglobales bacterium; assembly: GCA_030040855.1. Taxonomy (GTDB): domain Bacteria; phylum Acidobacteriota; class Terriglobia; order Terriglobales; family Acidobacteriaceae; genus JAFAGX01. The sequence goes on along the minus strand of JASHSL010000558.1, from coordinate 807 downwards.
GTTATTATCGGCGGCGTAGCCCTGATCGTGATCTTCGCGCTGGCGATGCTCATTCACATTTTTCACGGCCAGACGAATGTCGGAGCGCTCGTTGTCTACGGGGCGGCGACGTGGGCGGTGGTTCGAGCGAGCCGAGCATGACGGATGAACAGTTGCTCGAGCAATTCGAACGCGGCACGCTCGAGCCGTTCCATCACGCCGATCACGTGCATGTGGCGTTTGCCTACTTGAAGAGGTATCCGCCAGCCGAAGCGCTCGCAAGATTCTGCGCCGGGTTGAAGCACTTTGCCGCCCTGCATGGCAAAGCGAATCTGTATCACGAGACGATCACCTGGGCGTATGTATGTCTGATCCGCCAGCGCATGGCGGATCAAGGGACGCAGACGTGGGAGGCGTTTGTCCGGGCGAATCCGGATTTGCTGCGGTGGAGGAACGGGATTTTGCGCCGCTATTATCGCCAGGAGACGCTCGAGTCGGAGCGGGCGCAAAGGATGTTCGTGTTTCCCGACAAACTCTGTGGGTAGGAGACAAGCGGGATTCGCATTCCTATATTTGCCTGATTGAGAATCTGAGAACATACTTGTTGATCCAGAAGATCGGCCCGAAAACCTCCCCCCTGGTCGAATTCGGGGGGACGGACGGCAAAACCGATGAAGACCGTCCCATCGGATAGGACCGAGCCCTGATCAGGTGGTTCATGCGAATCCTAGTCATCGGTGGAAACGGATTTATTGGAACGCCGTTAGTGCGTGAATTGCTCGAGGCCGGACAAGACGTGTCCGTCTTTCATCGCCGGGTCGGGGCTTC